>JAPDJB010000141.1 GCA_029259285.1 Candidatus Bathyarchaeota archaeon
GGGCCTTTCCGAAGGCCGATGTGTTGCCGAGGTTACCCGCCGGTAGAACTATCCAGTCTGGAGGCCTCCATCTACGCTGCTGTAGGAGCTCCAGGACTATGCTCTTCTGCCCCTCCAATCTCCAGGGATTTATGGAGTTCAGTGGGTAGAGGTCGAGAGCCTCAACGGCCTCCTCCAGCAGCTTCATGGCTGAGTCGAAGTTTCCCTCCACCTCTATGACCCTGGCCCCATAGGCGATGGCCTGAGCCAGCTTCCCATAGGCCACTCCACCCCCTGGGAGGAGGACTATGCAGCGTAGCTCGGCCTGGGCTGCGTAGGCTGCGAGGGAGGCCGATGTGTTGCCGGTGGAGGCGCAGATGACGGCCTCGACGCCTAATCGCCTCGCCTCCGAGATGCCGACGGTCATCCCTCGATCCTTGAAGCTCCCCGTCGGGTTCTCCCCCTCATGCTTCACCCAGAGCCTCTCCAGGCCGACGTATGCCGAGAGCCTCCCATGCCGATAGAGGTTGGTGTTCCCCTCACCCCTCGAGACGATGAATCTCTCATCGATCCCTGGATGGATGACCTCCTTGAACCTCCATACACCGCTGTTGTAGGGTGGATCGAGGATGCCGAGCCTGCCATCGAAGAGCGAGGCCTCAACGCCCTCTGGGAATCCATGCTCCACCTCCAGTAGGCCTCCACAGCTACATCTAATCCTCCTACTCGGTGGATGCTCCCTACCGCATAGGCCGCATCTAAACTTAGAGACCATTTAGGACTCCAACCCCAATCTGCTGGGCCTGGTATAGTATAGGATGCATTTAACCCTGTCCCCACCTCCTCAACTAAGGCATCTCACCTCCGTGGCCGGTTTCTCCGCTCTGGATTATCGAAAGAGGTATAGGGTCAGCGGCCTACCCCCTATGATGGTTAGGGCGGCTGTTCTCAAGGCCGTTGGGAGACTTACGGTTGAGGATTTCCCAAGACCCATGGTGGGTTCTAAGGCCCTGCTGATGAGGGTGGAGCTCTGCGGAATCTGTGGAACCGACATCCACCTATACCACGGCCGACTGCGGGTTCCGCTTCCCATCATACCTGGCCATGAGTTCGTAGGCCGAATCGAGGAGATCGACGATGAGGCGAGGAGCCTGGAGGTCTTAGGCCATGAACTCTCCGAGGGAGACCTAATAACCGTAGTTCCAGGAACCAACGCCTTCTGCGGAACCTGCTACTACTGCCGCTTCATACCCCAGAGGCCAACTCTCTGCCAGAATCGTAGGGTCCTGGGCGTCAACATGAGCTGTCAGCATCCACCCCACCTCTATGGAGGCTGGTCCGAATACGTCTACGTCGACGCAGGGCGCTGGTGGGTCTATAAGGTTCCGGAAGGTATGCCACCGGAGGTGGCGGCGTTGACGGAGCCTATGGCCGTGTCGACGAGGGCGTTGGAGCGGGCCTTCGAGCCTGGATTCCCCACCTCGGGGGAGGGCTTCAGCCTCGGCTCAACGGTCGTCGTCCAGGGCGTCGGCCCTATTGGACTGCTATGCGTCGCGGCCGCCAGGTTGATGGGGGCTGGAACCATCATCGCCATCGACGCCCTCGACCATAGGCTGAGGATGGCTGAGCGCCTCGGCGCCGACCATGTCATCGACCTGAAGGTTCATGGAACCTCCGAGGAGCGTGTGGCCGAGGTGGAGAGGCTGACCGGAGGGGTGGGAGCCGACGTCGTCGTCGAATGCGCCGGAGTTCCCTCAGCCTTCCCAGAGGGCATAATGATGACAAGGCGTGGAGGGAGATTCATAGAGATAGGCCACTTCACAGACCCAGGCCCCATCGAGGTGAGACCCCACATCATCTGCTGGAAGGACATCGACATACTCGGCTGCTGGGCCTACCCCCCAGCGCAGTTCCGAAAAGCCCTAAAGGCCCTCGAGACGGGCCTCGACGCGGGTCTCCCCCTAAGAGAACTCATCACAGACCGCTTCCCCGTTGAGAAAGCCCCAGAGGCTCTGAGATACGCCGAGCAGCGAAGGGGCCTGAAGGTGGCCATCACTCCATAGCTGCGAAAGCTTAATACAGCCTACACCTCTTAGATTCACGGCCTATAGGCCCAGGGGGAGGCACATCCATAGATAGCCCTCCGCCGGGGTCTCCTAGTCTGGTAGGGAGCAGGCCTGCTAAGCCTGTGGCCCCTATGGGCCGCGTGGGTTCAAATCCCACCCCCGGCGCCAGTCTGCTTATGGGTGGGTTGGTATGGGTGGTAGGGGTATTGGGGTTTCGGCTGTGGTGGCGGCGCTTTACGCTGTTTTAGTCATTCTGCTGGCTCCCATCTCCTTTGGCCCTGTTCAGCTTCGGGTGGCTGACTGTCTCATACCCCTCTCAGCTCTCTTGGGTTGGCCTGGTATTGTGGGCGTCGCCTTGGGCTGTCTGGTGGGTAATGCCTATTATATGCTGGGCGTTCTCGATGTCCTTCTCGGGCCTCTGGCTAATCTCCTGGCTGCGTTGGTCATCTATCATCTTAGGCGTAGGCTTCTATTGGGATGTGTTCTGGCATCTCTGGTCATCGGCTTCGTGGTCGGCGGATACCTCTGGCTCTTCTTCCCCCCTCCAGGCTTGTTAGCCGTCGCCCTCCCCCTCTGGGCCGGTATGGTTGTATGCATCACCCTCAGCAGCCTCGTCGCCGTCGGGGTGCTTGGCTACCTCCTCGTTAAGCTGCTCATCAAGTCTGGAGCCTTGAAGGCCTTGAGATCCATGGGGTTGAGGATCGACGTGGAGGGGGAGGCTTGACCCCGAGATGGGTTAAGGCTGCGGCTATGCTGGCAGTCGTGGCGCCGATGGTTGCCTTCGCCTCCATCTTCACAGCCATAGGTCTTTCACCCTGGTTCAGCTGGACGGGGAACGCCCTCAGCGACCTCGGCGTAGGTGGGGCCTCCGCCATCTTCAACCTCGGCCTCATAGCCTCAGGTTTGATGCTTCTCCCCCTCCCCATCGCCCTCTACACCGTCTCTGAAGGCAGATTGAAGAGGATGTCAGCCATCCTCCTACTCCTCTCTGCCGTCCTCCTCTCATCGATAGGCTTCTTCCCAGAGTCCTATGGCTGTTTGCACTACTATGTCTCCGCCGCCTTCTTCCTCACCCTACCCCTCACCATCTACCTATACGCCGCCTCCACCTATAGGAGCTCCAAGAGGGAGGCGCTGCTCTCCGCAGCGGCGGCCACCATATCCCTCGGCCTATGGCTGTTTCCCTGGAGTAGTCCAGCTATACCTGAAGCCCTATCGGCTCTATCGGCAACCCTATGGGTGGAGGGAGTCGCCTTCGATCTCCTGAGGGGTTAGGGGAAGACTCTTCTCACATCTCTTGGGAAGGGTATTGCATCTCTGATGTGGTCTAGGCGGCATATCCACATGATGAGTCTCTCGACGCCGAGGCCGAATCCGCTGTGGGGAACCGAACCCCACTTCCTAAGGTCGAGATACCAGCTGTAGTCCTCGGGGTTTAACCCCTCCTCGACGATGCGGGTGAGAAGCTCATCATAGTCGTCGATGCGCTGTCCTCCGCAGATGATCTCGCCGTATCCCTCTGGGGCCAGCATGTCAGCCGAGAGGGTCACCTCAGTCCTCTTGGGGTCGGGTTTATGGTAGAAGGCCTTGACGCCGATGGGGAAGTGTGTCACCCAGAAGGGTGTGTCGAAATGCCGTGTCAGCGGCTCCTCCTCCCTCCAGCCGAAGTCGTCACCCCACTCCAGCTCTATACCCTCCTCCCGCAGAATCTCAAGGGC
>JAPDJB010000124.1 GCA_029259285.1 Candidatus Bathyarchaeota archaeon
GGGAGTGGAGTATGGATTCGGAGAGACCTACGATGATCGAGGTGAGATTCCATGGGAGAGGTGGACAGGGAGCCTGGACGGCTTCACTCCTCCTCGCCCATGGAGGCCTGAAGGAGGGGAAATACGTCCAGAGCTTCCCAGCCTTCGGACCTGAGAGAGCTGGAGCACCGATAACCGCCTACACCAGGATAAGCGGTGAACCCATAGACATCCACTCAGGCATCTACGAGCCAGATCTAGTCGTGGTCTTAGACCCAACACTCCTAGGTCCATCGGTGGTTGAGGGCCTGAAATCTGGGGGTAAGATCATCGTCAACACCGCTGAATCCCCAGAGGAGATCAGGAGACGCCTTGGACTGGGGGAGGACATCGAGGTCTGGACAATCGACGCCACAAGCCTGGCGCTGGAAGTCCTGAAGCGGCCTATAACCAACACCGTCATGCTCGGCGCCCTACTGAGGGCTGCGGGCATAGTTAAGCTGGAGTCGCTGCTGGAGGCCGTTAGGGAGAGGTTCAAGGGGAAAGTGGGAGAGCTGAACGTCAAGGTGATAGAGACAGCCTACAAGGAGGTGAAGAGGGGATGAAGGAGGCTAAACCTGGATGGAGGGAACTCCCCTTCGGGGCAGTCCCCTACAAGTCATCGCTGGAGTATCACACCGGCGACTGGGGCGTTGAACGCCCAGAGTTCGACCTTGAGAAGTGCACCAGATGCACCCTCTGCCACTTCTACTGCCCAGAGGGGGCGATAAGCTTCGACGCTGGACACCCAGAGGTCGATCTACGATACTGTAAGGGCTGTGGAATCTGCGCAAATGAATGCCCCGCAGGGGCTATAAGGATGGTGAGGAAGGGATGAGTCGGCAGAGGCTCCTCGGCCTAAATGGAGATGAGGCGGCCGCCTACGCCATAAAGCAGGTCAACCCAGATGTGGTGGCCGCCTACCCGATCACGCCGCAGACCATCATCGTGGAGAGGTTCAGCGAATACGTCGCCGACGGCCTCGTAGACACGGAGTTCATCGCCGTCGAATCGGAGCACAGCGCCATGAGCTGCTGCATAGGAGCCGCAGCAGCCGGTGCGAGGGCCTTCACGGCGACGGCCGCCAACGGCCTTGCGTTGATGTGGGAGATGCTCTACATCGCTGCGTCGCTTAGACTGCCCATAGTGATGGCCGTCGTAAACAGGGCCATGAGCGCCCCAATCAACATCCACAACGATCACAGCGACTCCATGGGGGCGAGGGACAGCGGCTGGATACAGATATACTGCGAGAACAGCCAGGAGGTCTATGACGCATGCATAGAGGCGTGGAGGATCGGTGAACACCTCGACGTCCAGCTTCCCGTGATGGTCTGCCTCGACGGCTTCACCCTAAGCCACACCATGGAGAACGTCCTGACGCTCAGCGATGAGGCTGTTAGAGACTTCATCGGCGAGCGCCCATACATAAAGGTCGAGGGACACCTCGGAGAGGCGGAGTTCAGATTAGACCCTGAGAAGCCGTTGACCATGGGCCCCTTAGACCTCTACGACTTCTACTTCGAGCATAAGATGCATCAGGTCGAAGCCATGAAGGAGGCTCTGAAGGCGGTACCTGAGATAGATGAGGAATACGCTGAGATTTCGGGGAGGGAGTATAGGCTGCTGCACCCCTACATGATGGAGGACGCTGAGGTGGCCCTCATCGGCCTTGGGTCGACGATGGGGACTGTGCGATACGTCGTCGATAGGATGAGGAAGCGGGGTCTGAAGGTTGGGATGGTGAGGATGAGGGTCTTCAGACCCTTCCCCACGGAGGAGCTCCAGAAGCTCCTCAAGGATGTGGAGGTCGTCGGAGTCCTGGATAAGGCGATGAGCTTCGGCGCCCCTGGAGGCCCACTATACGAGGAGCTGAGAACAATCTTCTACGACGTCGATGAGAACCCCCTCATCGTCGACTACATCTACGGCCTCGGAGGGAGGGATACGCCGCCGCATCTAATCGAGGAGGCCTATGAGGGGCTGCTGGAGGTGAAGAGGCGTGGAGAGGCGGTTGAGAAGCTCAGATTCCTGGGGGTGAGGATGTGATGTCGAAGGCCATAACCCTTAAGGAAGCGGTGAAGAAACCCGACCTCCTGGCCTCGGGGCATAGGCTATGCGCCGGATGCGCCGAGCCCATCATCGCCCGACTCGTGTTGAAGGCGAGCAGGGGAGCCATCATCGCTACTACGGCCACCGGCTGCCTCGAAGTTGCGACGACGATATTCCCCTACTCAGCCTGGCGTATACCCTGGATACACACCGCCTTCGAGAACGCCGCCGCCACCGCCAGCGGGATAGAGGCGGCTTGGAGGGCGATGAGGCGTAAGGGACGTGGCCCCCTCGCCAGGTATGAGACCTTAGACATCGTCGCTTTCGCAGGGGATGGCGGAACCTATGATATAGGCTTACAAGCCCTATCTGGAGCCTTGGAGAGGGGGCATGACTTCACCTATGTTCTCCTCGACAACGAGGCCTACATGAATACGGGGATCCAGCGGAGCGGAGGCACACCCTACTGCGCCTGGACGACTACAAGCCCCGCTGGAACAGTGATCCCAGGTAAGAGGGAGTGGAAGAAGCCTATCGATGAGATAGTCATCGCCCATGAGACCCCCTACGTGGCGACGGTCAGCCCTGCATATCCCCTGGACCTGATGCAGAAGGCGGCCCGCGCCTTCGAGACGGAGGGGCCGGCCTTCATACACGCCATCTCACCCTGCTGTAGGGGTTGGAGATTCCCGTCGAACAAGACGATCGAGGTGGCTCGGCTGGCCGTTGAGACCTGCTTCTTCCCCCTCTACGAATGCCGAGTGGAGGATGGGAGGCCCATCTACAAGCTGTCGCCTCCAAGCCTCGCCATAGCGAAGAGACCTGAACGTAAGAAGCCTGTGGAGGAGTATCTGAGGATTCAGGGGCGATTCAGACATCTCTTCCGACCTGAGAGGCGGGAGGGCCTCATAGAGCGCATCCAGAGATGGGTTGACCGAAGGTGGGAGATGCTGCTGGAGAAGGCAGACCTATAACCCCTCTTTTATTGATTAGGGTGGAAAGCTCATCAACCCCTCAATTTATCTTCTCCTCCACTTAATCCACTTAGATGAGAGGTTTAGACCCCCTCAGGGAGGCCTTGATGAGGAGGATCGCAGGGGAGATCGTAATCTCCCCGAATCCAGGATTGGCGATGAGGAAGTGGCGCAGCCTCCTCCAGGCGAGTCAGGTTGAGGTGGCTGAGGAGCTTGGCTGCTCCCCGTCTGTGATAAGCGACTATGAGGCGGGGCGTAGACGGTCTCCCGGCAGCAACTTCATTAAGCGCTTCGTCGAGGCCCTCCTCGACATAGATCAGAGGCGTGGAGGCCGCTACACGAGGGAGCTGGCGAGGATCGCCGTCGACGTCAGCGACATATTCCTCGATATGAGGGAGTTCACCTCACCGGCCACGGCGAGGAGGATATGTGAGGCCGTTGAGGGGGAGGTGGTTGCATGTCCAGAGGGCCTCGACAGGGAGGTATACGGCTACACGATTATAGACAGCCTGAAGGCGATTCAAACCCTCTCGGGATTGGAGTTCTATAGAATCTTCGGCTCCACAAGTGAGAGGGCCCTCATCTTCACGGGGGTTAGCAGGGGTAGGTCTCCTATGATAGCTGTGAAGATCAGCCCCCTGAAGCCGAGGATCGTCGTCCTACACGGCGTGAGGGGTGAGGTG
>JAPDJB010000070.1 GCA_029259285.1 Candidatus Bathyarchaeota archaeon
CAACGCCCACCTCAAAATTGAGAGGAACGAATTCGATTTGATTCTTATTCTAGGTTGCTTTATATATGTTTTGCTCCCCCAATATTTACCATATATATCAAGCCCTGGAGAAACCATATAGGGATTAACTCCAACCCATCTGCGAGGCTGATATGAGCTCCGTCAAGGAGGTCTCAAGATACCTCATCGACGGCATCAGCAGGATCATCGAGGGGATAGATGAGGATGAGATAGGGCGGATGGTGGAGGCCATATTGGAGGCTAAGGATAGGCGTATCCTCATCGTCGGCGCGGGTAGAAGCGGCTTCGTGGGCCGAGCCTTCGCCCTAAGACTGATGAATCTGGGCTTCAACGTCTATGTCAGCGGTGAGACCATAACCCCCTCCCTGGAGGAGGGAGACCTGGTAGTCGCCATCTCAGGCTCAGGAGTTACGAGGACAGTCGTCGTCCAGGTTGAGGCCGCCAAGGAGGTGGGGGCCAAGATCATCGCCATCACCTCTCACCCCGAGTCCCCCATCGGTAGACATGCTGACATCCTCGTCGTCGTGAAGGGGAGAACCAAGATCGATGCGGAGACCGACTATGAGCGTCGGCAGATCAGGGGTATCTACGACCTGGCACCTCTAGGCACTATGTTCGAGCTATCAGCCATGATCTTCCTAGACTCCGTGGTGGCCGAGCTGATGCGGAGGCTCGGCCTTACAGAGCTCGACATGATCCGGAGGCATCCGAGGGTTCACTGACAAGGCTATAAGAAACCAGATCTATAATCCCCCAGACCTTGGAGGCCTGTATCAAGGGTGGAGGATGAGGGGGAGAGTAGCCCCCAGCTCTCAAATCGGAATATACCGGCGATAGTCGTCGGAGAGTTCATCTCATCCATGGGTTGGACGATATTCTACGTCCTATGGCAGCCCTACGTCCTCAGCCTCGGGGCCTCCATGACGGCTCTGGGGCTTTTGAGGGGGATACGCATCGGGGTTACCTCGACGCTTCAACTCCTGACGGGGAGGCTCTCCGACGTTTTAGGGAGGAAGAGGCCGATGCTGATGGCCTACTTCCTGGGCATCGCATCGATAGCGCTCATCGTCGCGGCCTCCAATTGGCCTCAGCTCCTACCGGCGGTGCTCCTCCTCTCCCTCGCAGAGGCCCTATGGATTCCGGCGGCCTACTCCATCGTCGCAGAGTCTGTGGAGGTCGGTGAGAGGGGGAGGGCCTACAGCTATCTCTCGGAGAGCTGGTTCCTGCCAGGCCTCATATTCTCAGCCGCCGCGGGCCTACTCGCCGATCGAGTGGGGATGAGGCTTCTCCTTGCAACAATCATCTTAACGGACGCCGTCTCGCTGAGCATAGTATGGCTCTACGTCTCCGAGACCCATAGGGGAGGAAGCCTAAACCTTGGGGAGCTTTTCAGGGATGTTGGGAATCTGATAAGGCCTAGGGGAATCCTGTCAAGGCTTTACATCGTGGGGATGGTTGACAGCCTCTCCTCCACCATGGTGGAGGGAATACTCCTCGGGATGTTGATGAGATCCTACGGCCTTAACCTCACCCAGCTTGGATTGTTGATGAACGTCCTCTGCGCCGCCACGGTTGTGGCCCAGATACCCATGGGCCGCCTCATCGACAGATATGGCCGCAGACCCTTCCTCCTCTCATCCATCCTCCTCTGGCTTACGAGCCTCTCAAGCTATCTATTCTTCAGGGGCTTCGTCGTCTACCTAATCCTCCACGCCCTCTGGGGGGTCTCCCTAGCCATGTGGATTCCAGCCTTCAACGCCTATCTCTCAGACATCGTCGGCGAAGATGAGCGTGGAAGAGCCTTCGGAGACCTCAACGCCCTTATGGGCCTCATATCGCTTCCAGCACCCATCATAGGAGGACTCCTCTACGACCATCTAGGCTTCAAAGGCCCTATATCCGCCAGCCTCTCCCTAGCCGTTTTAACTCTGCTGGCCATCCTCACGCTGAGGGAGGGAGGACTCGACGAATAGATTTAAAAGGCATGCCTTTTCCCATATAGGAAGCTCAAGGGGTTTGGTGTATGCCCAGGTTCAAGCAGACGAGTGAGATACTGAAGCTGATGCATAATAAGGAGAGGATCCGGAACATCGGCATCATAGCCCACATAGACCATGGGAAGACGACGATGAGTGACAGCCTCCTAGCCATGGCTGGTATGATAGCTCCAAGCAGGGCAGGTGAGATGAGGGCGCTCGACTACCTGGAGGAGGAGCAGAGGAGGGGTATCACCATAAAGACAGCCAACATCAGCCTCCTCTACGAACGCGACGGAGAGGAGTATGTCATCAACCTCATCGACACACCAGGCCACGTAGACTTCTCAGGCAAAGTCACCAGAGCCCTGAGGGCTTTGGACGGCTGTATACTCCTCGTCGACGCCGTGGAGGAGTTCCAGATCATGACCGAGGTCAGACTCAGAGCCGCCCTCCGAGAGCGGGTTAAACCTGTGCTATACATCAACAAGTTTGATAGGCTCATCAAGGAGTTGAAGCTCGACGCCGCAGGGGTTCAGAAGAAGCTGCTACGCATCATCAACCAGTTTAACACCATAGTCCAGACCTACGGCTCGGAGGAGATTAGGAACAAGTGGACGGTCAACGCCGCTGAGGGAACCGTCGCCTTCGGCTCGGCCCTCGACCGCTGGGGCTTCACCATACCCATGCTGAAGAGGAAGGGGTTGAAGTTCAGCGACATCGTCGAGTATTACAAGAATGAGGAGCTCGACGAGCTTAGGAAGCTGCTTCCGCTGCATGAGGCCATCCTGGAGATGGTTGTCAACCATCTCCCAAGCCCCGTTGAGGCTCAGCCCTTCAGGCTTCCAGCGATATGGAAGGGAGACCTAAACAGCGAGATCGGCAGAGCCATGATGGAGCTCGATGAGGATGGCCCCCTCGTCGTCTGCCTCACAAACGTCAAGGTTGACCCCCAGGCGGGCATCGTCAGCACTGGAAGGGTCTTCTCCGGCACCATAGAGCGGGGAGACGACGTCTACCTCCTGATGGCGAATAGGGCGCATAAGATTCAGCAGGTCAGCATCTACATGGGTCAGTGGAGGGAGGTCGTCGACCACATACCCTGCGGAAACATCGCTGCCATCCTCGGCCTTGAGCATGCGAGGGCTGGGGAGACCATCGTCGACTATGAGTATCGAGACATGGCCGTCGGCTTCGAGGAGTTGAAGTATATCTCAGACCCAGTTCTAACAATAGCTGTTGAGCCTAAGCATCCAAGAGACCTCCCAAGGCTCATAGATGCGATGACTAAGCTCTCCATCGAGGACCCAAACCTGGTTTCGACGATCAACCAGGAGACTGGTGAGTATCTCCTCTCCGGCATGGGTGAGCTCCACCTTGAGATCGCCCTCAAAGACCTGAAGAGGGAGTATGGCGTCGAGGTCATCGCCTCAGAGCCGACCGTCGTCTATAGGGAGACGATAAGGAGGGAGGCTGGGCCGTTTCTGGGTAAGAGTCCGAATAAGCATAACAAGCTCTGGTTCGTCGTCAAACCCCTCGATGAGAGGGTTGTGGAGCTCATAAGAACCGGCGTGCTCACCGAGGCGCTGTCCAGGAGGAAGCGGCTGGAGGTCTTGATGAAGGAGGCCGGCTGGTCTTCGAGGGAGGCGAGGGATGTCATTGCCAT
>JAPDJB010000152.1 GCA_029259285.1 Candidatus Bathyarchaeota archaeon
TACAAACGCTAAATGCGCCTCCCTGCTCAAGGACCTGCTTCACATCCCGGACGATAGGTTCCTTCTGGTCGGGGAGGGGGACGAATTAGCCCTAGGAGGGAAGACCTTGGAGTTCTACCTTACCCCTTGGGCCCACTGGCCCGAAACCATGGTCACCTACCTGAAGGAGGATAGGATACTGTTCACCTGCGACCTTTTCGGCGCCCACCTGGCGACTTCCTCTATCTTCGCGGAGGAGGGAGATAGGCTGCTGGACGATGCGAAGAGGTACTACGCAGAGATAATGATGCCTTTCAGGACGACCATAAGGAAGAACTTGGAAAAGGTATCAAAGCTCGACGTCGGGTTCATAGCCCCGAGCCACGGCCCAGTTTACAGGAACCCTTCATTCATCTTAGATGCATATAGGGATTGGGTTGGCGACGACGTGAAGAACGAGGTCGTGATACCTTACGTTTCCATGCACGGGAGCACGAGGAAGATGGTGTCTTACTTCGTCGGCAAGCTGGTCGAAAGGGGGATCAAGGCGAGGCCGTTCAACCTCACGAAGAGCGACCTAGGGGAGCTGGCCATGGCCTTGGTCGATGCGGCGAGTGTGGTGATAGGGACGCCGATGGTCCTTACCGGGGTCCATCCCCTCGTCTTGTATGCCGCATACGTCGTGAAGCTCCTACGTCCCAAAGCGAGGTTCCTGTCCATGATAGGCTCTTATGGCTGGGGAGGGAGGTTCGTCGAGCAACTCCAAGAGACCCTGAAGGGGCTCAAAGCCGAGTTCATAAAACCGGTGATAGTCAAGGGATACCCTAGGGAGGATGACTTCAAGGAGCTCGAGAGGCTCGCCGACGACATAAAGGAAAGGCATGAACTCGTGGTAAAAACGTAGGCACAAATCTTACGGCTCTTCCCTTACGAACAAGATTATGGAAATATTTATGTGTAATAATTAGCAATAAGCCAAGGAAGGTGGGAGAATGGCTAAAATAATTCTAACGGCAGATAGAACCGTCTTCACCGATTATCACAAAGCCGACGCCCTAGGTTTCGGGCTTTGCATACCTTACAGGTTTATACCCGAAATGGTGGAGTATCACCTGCTCGCGCCCAAGATCCCCGCAGAGGGTTTGAGGGCCAAGTTCGCACCATACGCCCTATGCAAGGTGGAGGCGTCCTTGATCGCCGCCGGTTTTAGCAGGCGTGATGTACTCATTACGCCCCCGCACATGCTCACGAAGGCCGTCGATAGGGATACGGAGATGGTGGGGGTCCATGTGCTCGACCCTAAGGGGTTGGCACCGGTAAGCTGGACCATGAAGGTGATGAGCGGCGGTGGCAAGAGCTGTACCGAATTCGAGTTCGAGAAGCTGATACACCTCGTAAAGTCTTTGAAGGAGAAGTATAGGTTCAAGGTGATCGTAGGAGGCCCAGGTGCCTGGCAGTTGAGGGGATACGAGGACGAGTACGGGATAGACGTGCTATTCGAGGGCGAGTCCGAGCTGACTTTCCCCATGATCGTCAAGAAACTCCTAGACGGGGAGGACGTCCCGAGGCGTGTTAGGGGAGAATCCGTGCCGTTGGGAAGGATTCCGCCGATAGTAACGCCATCTAGAAACGGGCAGGTTCAGGTCACGCGTGGATGCCCTAGGAGGTGCCAATTTTGTAGCCCGACCATGTGGGCGTTCAGGTCCATCCCGCTAGATGCCATCGTGAAGGAGGTGGAGTTCAATTTAAAGAACGGCATCAGGAGCATAGGTTTGGTTACCGAAGACGTACTGCTGTACGGTGCCCACGGGCTCGAACTGAACCCCGATGCGGTCAAGAAGCTGTTCAAGGTGGTTACGGACCTGGCGAGAAGGTGGGAGGTTCCGGGCAAAATAGGATTTTCACATATCTCCTGTGCTTCGGCGCTGGTCCTAAAGGACACGGTCAGGTACATTTCGGATATCCTGGGTTTGAGCGACGACGAGCCCTCCTTCCCCCAGATAGGCTTGGAGTCTGGCAGTCCCAGGCTCTTGGCCAAGTACTTCAGGGGTAAGGTGTACCCTTGGAGGCCCGAGGATTGGCCCGACATGGTGGTCGAGTCCTCGAAGCTGTTCAACGACTCTTACATGTATCCGTGCTACACGTACATCATCGGCTTCCCCGATGCCACGCCTAAGGACTACGTAGCGACCACGGAGCTGATAGACAGGCTGAAGGACGAGGGGATTAAGGGATGGGTCTGGCCGCTGCTACTGATACCGATGGGCGGAACCCTGATAGAGAAGAAGGCGACCTTCCCGAAGCTCCCCAAGTTGCCGAAAGAGGCGATCGATTGCTTGGTGGCGGGCATGGAGCTGAGCTATGAGGGTATTAGGAGCCTGGCCCCGAAGGCGATAAGGGTCAAGAACCCTTTGCTCTCGAAGCTACTAGGCAGCCTGCTATCCCTCGCCCTGAGAGCCTTGAAGACAAGTATGAACGAGATAAGAAAGGACCCCAGCGTCATAGCCAACGTGTACGGCAAGATCGACATCAGGAGCACCCGTGGCTTCGCAAAAGCCGTGCTCCCCATAGTGGTGAAGGGCGGGCTAAGAACCGAGTGATGCCATCCACGCAACTTTTAACCGTGTAGTTTTAACGATTCCAGGGATGGAGGGGGACGCCGAATGGCCGAGAGACCCATCGAATTGAAGACGACCCACAGGATAATAATCGGGGACTCTAGGAGGATGGAAGAGTTAGAGGACGAGAGCGTCCACCTGATGATAACCTCTCCCCCTTACCCGATGATCGAGTTGTGGGACGATACGTTCAGGCTCCTAGACGAGAGGATAGACAAAGCGTGGGAGAGGATGGAGGCCGAAGGCGACGAGAAGAAGAGGGAGGGGTACGTCAGGGAGATATACGAGCTCATGCACGAGAACCTCGCCGAAGTCTGGAGGGAGACCTACCGAGTCCTTGTCGACGGGGGGATTGCGTGCATAAACATCGGGGATGCTACCAGGAGCCTTAACGGCGTCTTCAGGCTCTTCCCGAACCACTCGAAGGTCATAGAGCACTGCGAGCGGATAGGGTTCGTGGCCCTGCCCTACATCCTTTGGAAGAAGCCGACGACCAAGCCGAAGTACAAGGGTAAGGGCGCTTTCCTAGGCTCCGGCTTCCTGCCGCCAAATGCGTACGTGACCCTGGACTGCGAGTTCATCCTCATCTTCAGAAAGGGCGGGCCGAGGAGGTTCGAGCCACACGACGAGCTCAGGTACGCGAGCAGGTACACGAAGGAGGAGAGGGACGGCTGGTTCACCCAGATATGGGACGTAGCCGGGGCTAGGCAGACCCATCCGGAGGTGGAGAGGAGGGTCGCAGCCTTCCCAGAGGAGATACCGTACAGGCTGATGAGGATGTTCTCGGTGATCGGGGATACGGTGCTCGACCCGTTCTTGGGGACCGGGACGACGACGGAGGTCGCAATAAGGCTGAACAGGAACTCGATAGGTTACGAGATCGATGAGAGCCTGCTGCCGGTAATCAAGGAAAAGGTGGGGATGGAGAATGCCGAGTTCCTGATGATCCAAAAAGGTTCTG
>JAPDJB010000068.1 GCA_029259285.1 Candidatus Bathyarchaeota archaeon
GGGGTTCTCAAGGCCGTCAAGAACGTAAATGAAATAATAGCCCCCGCGCTGAAGGGTAAAGACGTTACAAAGCAAAGGGAAATCGATGGACTGATGATCGAGCTCGATGGAACCGAAAACAAGTCGGAACTGGGGGCTAATGCTATCGTTGGGGTCTCTCTCGCCGTGGCGAAGACGGCGGCCAACGCCTTAAGGATGCCCCTCTATCGGTACATAGGCGGGATAAACGCGTACGTTTTGCCAGTTCCAGTTTTAGTTCTTATAGAAGGCGGAAAACTCGCTGCCACGAATCTCGACTTTCAAGAACACCAAGTAATGCCCGTGGGTGCTAGAAGCTTTTCAGAAGCGATAAGGATGGGCCTAGAAGTCTATCATGAATTGGGGAAAATTTTGGTAGAGAAATACGGCAAGCATTCTTTGAACGTGGGGGTGGAGGGCGGGTATACTCCCCCCGGGATGAATGATCCCAGGGAAGCTTTGGAGTTAGAGTTGAAGGCGGTAGAGGAGCTTGGATATGAAAACGAGTTCGTACTAAGCCTAGATTGCGCCGCCACTCACCTGTACAACAGGGATACGGGAAGATACACCTTGATGGGAAAAGAAATCGTACGGGAAGAACTTATGGACTTTTATGAAGATCTGGTTTCGACTTACCCCGTAAAATCCATCGAAGACCCGTTGGAAGAGGAGGATTTCGAGGGCTTTGCAGAACTAACCGAAGCTTTGAACATTCAAATAGTCGGAGACGATCTGTTTGTTACGAACGTTAGGCGGCTGAGAAAAGGAATCGAGATGAAAGCCGCAAACGCCCTTTTGCTAAAGGTCAACCAGATAGGAACTCTCAGCGAAGCTTTGGATGCGGCTGAACTAGCTTTTAGGAACGGCTACGGCGTCCAGGTGTCCGAAAGATCGGGGCAAACCGAAGATACGTGGTTGGCAGACCTGTCGGTCGCGATAAACGCGGGACAGATAAAAACTGGCGTAACCAGAGGCGAAAGGACCGCCAAATATAATCAGTTATTCAGAATAGAAGAAGAACTCGGTAGTAGAGCGAAATATGCTGGAAGAAACTTTAGACGGCCATTCTAGTTTTTCTTTTTGAAATTTAGGTGGACCGGGGGGGATTCGAACCCCCGACCTCCCGCGTGCGAGGCGGGCATTCCTACCGCTGAACTACCGGCCCCTTCTTCGTTACTTTGAACGACGATATAAGGTTTAATCCCCGGCACCCAGAATCTCTTCATCCCGAAAGGTCGGTTCGCCCGTCGAAGCTCTGGGTGCCTTTGGGTACGATCGTCTAGGCGAGGGGTAATTAAATCCTTTCCAGGCCCGTGTAGGACTTGAGCTGGCAGTAGAGCGTCCCGGATGGATCGAGCTTCGGCACGACGCCGCGGATCGATACCCTGTCCCCCGGCTTCAGGCCTTCCAACTCCTCGACCAGCTCCCTCCAGGCCACCAGCCTTACTTCGTCGCTATCGTCCCCGACCAGGACCTCCCCCTTCCTCACCACCACGCCGCTCCTGGTGGTTATCTCCCTGATGCTTGGCTGGGTAAGGACCATCACCTCCAGGCTCGCCGGCTTGCCTTCTTCTAGCTCCGCCACCTTCCTCTTCATCGATTCGAGGGTCGGAAGGCCGCCCTCCTCCCCCCTCCTTATCGAAGCCTCGGTGTTGCAGAGGAGCGCGTTCGACATCACCGAATCGGGCATGCACACGACCGCGGAGCCCAGACCGATCCGCTTCAGCTTCTCGACCGCATCCCCTCTGGCGACTATGACGTAAGGGTTCCCCCTTTCGTCGATGGCCAGGGCCGAGAGCGACTTCAGGCCCGAAGGTAGGGTCCTCACCCTGCCCATGGAGACTATCCTCATCCTGGCCCCACCGCCGGATCCCTTCTCCAGGACTTCGATGCTGGTCGCTTCCCCGCCGTGCAGCTCCAATTCACCGTACGAGAGGAGCTTCGCCTTCACGTCTATGAGCCTGATCAGGGAGCCCTGGGGGATCTCGGGGGCGTCCCCCTTCCAGTCCCAGATGACCGCCCTCACCCTGATCCCGGACTTTCCGCTCAGCTGGAGCTGGAGCATCCTCCCCTCGCTCCCATCCCTCTTCTCGAAGACCCGGAGGACGGGGCCGGATTCCACGTATCCCTTCACGATCAGGTGCCTCCCTTCCTTCACCTCCTCCAGCTCCTTGGTCAGCCCGTCGATGGTGGGAAGGGAGGACGCCTCGCTTTCGTCGAGGACCTCTATCGAACCCCTTGCCCCTACGCTGAGGATCGGGCTACCGTCCCTGCCCGATCTGACCCTGGCCCTTATCCTCACCGGATCGTTCGGCTTCAGGCCCTCGACATCCTTCGCCCTCTCGTCCCAGAGCATGACCCTGACGACCCCGCTGCCATCGAAGACGACCATCTGCCTGTAGGCCCCTTCGCCCCCTCCCCTCCTCCCGTAGGTCTTCTCCGAACCCATCGACATTATCCTGGCCAGGACCAAGACGTCGTTTGCCCCGACGTAAAGGTCTTTGAGCTTGAGCACCATCGGGCCCGATTCGCCGAGCCTTATCCCCAGGTCGGATGCGACCAGATAGGCGGCCCCCGCATCGGTGAGGTAGCCTCCGCCGATCTTCGCCTTCTTCTCCTCGATGAGCCTCAGGACCTCTTCCTCACTCAAACCGCTCCTCCTCTTTATCTCCTCGAGCAGCTCCCCGAAGTCCTTCAACCTACCATTCTGATCGTGGCCGCGTATTTCTACCTTGTGGTCTCGAAGAGAGCGGTAAGCTTAAATAAAATGGGTAAAACGTAGTCCGGGATTCCCATGAAGATCACTTTATCCGTGATAAAGGCGGATGTAGGTAGCATAGCAGGGCACGTCACGGTACACGAAAAGCAGCTCGAGCTGGCTAGAGAGATCCTGTCCAGGGAGAAGGAGAGGGGCCTGCTGATAGACTTCTACGTGACCCACTGCGGGGACGATATAGAGCTGATAATGACCCACGACAAAGGGGTTAGCAACCCGGAGATACACGGGCTTGCCTGGAACACCTTCAAGGAGATAACGGAGAAGGTATCGAAGAAGTACAAGCTTTACGCGGCGGGCCAGGATCTGCTGGCCGAGAGCTTCTCGGGAAACATAAGGGGGATGGGGCCGGGGGTTGCGGAGATGGAGGTAGAGGAGAGGGAGAGCGAGCCCGTAGCCATATTCATGGCCGACAAGACCGAGCCGGGCGCTTGGAACTACATACTGTACAAGATATTCGCCGATCCGTTCAACACCGCGGGTCTGGTCATCGACCCGAAGATGCACCAAGGGTTCGTGTTCAAGGTCATGGACGTCATAGAGCACAAGGCCGTCGACCTAAGATGCCCCGAGGAGGCCTACGATCTCCTGGCCCTGATAGGGACACCATCTAGGTACGTGATACATTCGGTATACAGGAAGGACGGGCTCCTAGCTTCGGTGGCGAGCACCTCCAGGCTGTCCCTGATAGCTGGCAGGTACGTAGGGAAGGACGACCCGGTGCTCATAGTCAGGGCCCAGCACGGGCTACCGGCCATGGGGGA
>JAPDJB010000084.1 GCA_029259285.1 Candidatus Bathyarchaeota archaeon
ATGTCCACTTTCCTTTCTATCCTCCTATCCCTACAACCTTCCTTAAGAGATTAAGGATGTATAGGCTGAATAGGAAGATGAGGAAGGCTATCAAGAAAGACGATTATAGAAACATCACTGAGGAAGACCTAAAAAACCTCATGGAGCTCTACGATGGGGAGGTGAGGGCTTTAGACTCCCAGCTCCGCAGCTTCTATGAGCGATTGCCCGACGATTTAATCCTCATTTTTACCTCTGATCACGGGGAGGAATTCCTAGAAGGAGGACAACTAGGCCATCACGCTGGCAAGGAGCTGGATGCTCTGAGACATGTCCCCCTAATAATCCATCTTCCCTCCAATCACCATGAGGTGATAGAAGAGGAGTTCCACTTCTCCCGATTTCCGGAACTCCTTGAATGGTGTATCGAGATGGATGGGGAGAGCGCTTCAAAGGATGATGAGTAAGGAGGCTGTGCAGAGGGCCGTCTCCAGGGCTATGAGGAGGAGCGTGACCTCCCACTCTCTGAAGCGGTCGAGCTTCATGACGATGTGGGTCAGCGACCTCACCTCCCCCTCGTAGGTCAGTGTCCCGTCGGGTTGTAGGATGCCGTAGCTCTCAGCCTTGAAGGCTGAAGCCGCTTTGAGGAAGGCCTCTATGATCCAAGGGGTGAAGCAGAGGATGGCGAAGCGCTCCATGTTCCCTATGATGGTTGAGGCGGCGCAGACGGCTCCGATGATGTAGTTTAGGTCTCCTGGGAATATCCTCGCCGGATACCAGTTGTATCTCAGAAAGGCTAGGAGGGAGGCGGCGAAGGAGAGGCTGAGCAGCGCAGCCGCCTCTCTCCCATGTATCATGGCGTAGACGCCGAGGCTTAGGTGGAGGACGGCTCCCATGCCTGCTTCGAGACCGTTGAAGCCTGCGAGGAAGTTGGTGGCGTTTGAGCAGCATAGAATCCCTATTGGGATGAGGAGCAGCGGATAGAGGATGCCGAGTTCCACTCTCCCTATGAAGGGTAGGGTCATGTGGCTGACGCCTGCGTTGACGGCTACGAGGGGTGTCGCCGCTGGGAGGGGGATGAGGAAGTAGAGCCAGGCAGGTAAGCCTCGACGCTTCAACCTCTCAAAGCCCTCCCGCCCCTCCCTCCTTCCGGTCAGCGATGTTAGGACGTCGAAGATGCCTATGAGGGTGATGATGAGGGTGGTGCTGAGGGCTGCTAGGATGTCGATCAGCTCTGGGAAGCCTCCGGAGAGGAATATTCTGAGGCCGATGTAGAGGAAGACGCCTCCGAGAAGCCCTGCGACGACGGCTGGCCCCCCCATCTCGGCCACCCTGCGTCTATCGGCCTTCATCACGTCGACGCCGACTATTCCAGCCGCCTCCAGGAAGTCTATGAGCCTCGGCGTCAATATGTAGGTGACTGAGAAGGAGAGCAGCATCGAGTATGCGAGATAGGGGAGGCTCACTGAAAGGCCCCCATCGAGATTCCCCATCCATCCTTTTATCCCTTTAGGCCTTTAATCAAACCGTGTTAAGACCCCTCATCGTCGACGCCCTCGGCGGCGGTAGAAGCGGCAGAAGGGCGACTCTCGACGCCATAGGGGCCGGCCCAAGAGCGGTGGCGGGGGTTCTGGAGCTTAGGGGTCTGAAGCCTAGGATCATCATCGCCGAGGAACTGCTGAGGGGAGGCCTCAACCTAAAGGGCTTCAACCTACTGCTGATAAGCGCCATGACGGTGGATCAGCCGACGGCCCGCCGCGTCGCATCCCTATGGAGGAGACTCAACCCCGACGCCCCGATAATCCTAGGAGGCCCCATCGCCTCCGATCCCGCTGCCCTACTCAGGGTTGGAGGCGACATAGCCGTCATCGGGGAGGGGGAGAAGACCCTGGAGGAGCTTCTAAACCTGCTGATCGAAGACCGCCTCGATGAGGGTTTGAGGGATTTGAGGGGAGTCGCCTATCGAGGGGAGGGAGGCGTCAGGGTTAACCCTCTAAGACCTGTGATGAGTAGAGTTGAATATGATGGCTATAGGCCCTCAACGAGGGTTGTCAGGGATTACCCCCTCTACTACGCCGCCAGGGTCTATGTGGAGGTCTTGAGGGGTTGTAGCAACTATTATAGGCCCATCGTGGAGGAGTGTATCCGCTGCGATAGGTGTCGGAGCGGAGGCCTAACTGAGAGATACGACTGTCCGGTGGGCATACCTCCAGGCTGCGGCTACTGCTCCGTTCCAAGCCTCTATGGGCCTCCTAGAAGTAGGTCTGTGAGCCATATCCTGGAGGAGGTTGAGGAGCTCCTTGAGATGGGTGTTAGACGCCTAGTGCTCAGCGCCCCAGACATATTGGATTATGGTCGAGACCTCCTCGTGGAGCCTGAGCCGCTGACCGATCCCAGGGAGCCTGAGCCTAACTACGACGCCCTTGAGGAGCTGCTCTCATCCCTCATGGATCTAAGGCCCATAAGGAGTGGTGAGGCCTCGCTGATGGCTGAGAACATCAAGCCATCTCTGGTGACGGAGAGGGCTGCGAAGCTATTGGGTCGATACCTCTCGGGGACGCCTATAAATATAGGGTTCGAGACGGGATCTGAGCCTCACAGCCGACTCCTGGGGAGGCCCTCAACGCCTAGGGAGTGTCTCACAGCCATAAGGAGGCTGCGAAAGGCTGGGTTGAGGCCTCAAGTCTACTTCATCCATGGGCTGCCAGGCCAGAGCGTTGAGACCGTTGAGGCATCCATCAGGGCCATCTGGAGCTCCATCCAGGCGGGGGCCGATTGGATCATACTCTATAGGTTCACACCCCTACCCATGTCAGCCTTCGCACAGATGCCTAAAGCCCCACCAGCAGCCCGAGATCCCCTAAGCAGGAGGCTGAGGGAGAATGTCTCAAAGGCGAATAAGATGTTGAAACGCCGCTGGATGGGGAGGAAGCTGAAGGCCATCATCGATGGGAGATACATGAAGGATAGGAGATTCCACGTCGCCTACCCCATGCCCCACGGCCCAGTCATCCTCCTGAAAGACGCCGATGGACTGGAGGGAGAAACAGTGGAGGTAACCATCACCTCAATCATCTCAGAGAGAGCTGTGAAGGGCGTCATCACCAATAAAGGGAACAAACACTTCGTGACTCTTTATAAAGCCCCATGCAGATTCCAGGGTCACGAAGCAACCCACAAAACTTATAGGGGCTTCTCTAAAGATTTAAACCTGGAATCCCCACAAAAGGGGTCAGAATCTCACAAAGAGAATTGAAAGGAAGTTAATTACCTATATTAATTAACCATAACATACTAGCGGAATCTCACAAAGAGGATGGAGGATGATGTTTGAGGCCTTATAAGTGGCCACCACTTATACCGGAGTCTCATAAGGGAGAGGTGATGGATTGGAATTACAGCCATTGTAGGATTTCGGGGTCTAGCAGGGTTGAGGGGCTGGATTTGATCTGACAGCCGCTGTCAGGAGTCGGCGGGGTGGGCTGTTGTTATTGTGGAGGGGTTATGTTGTGGGTTTAGAGGTTTGGGTTTTTGAG
>JAPDJB010000018.1 GCA_029259285.1 Candidatus Bathyarchaeota archaeon
CTTCAGGATTCTCTTGTAGATGGCCTCCACCTGATCCCACTCCGGCGCCCTTATGTAATACCAGCTCCTGGCGTAATCCGGAACGATGTTGGGCTGGGTTCCGCCGAACTCGATGATGTAGTGTATCCTCGCCTTGTCGATTACATGCTCCCTGAGATAGTTGACGCCTATATTCATCAGCTCCACCGCATCGAGGGCGCTCCTCCCCATCTCCGGAGAGCCGGCCGCATGGCTTGACTTACCGTAGAAGTGGAACTTGACCGATGTGATGGCGTTACAGCTGCTCAGGCCAGCGGTGTTCAGCTGGCTTGGATGATGGCTGAGGACTATGTCGACATCTTTGAAGAGGCCCTCCCTCACCATGTAGACCTTTCCACTGTAGTTCTCCTCCGCCGGTGTGCCGAAGAATTTCACCGTCCCCTTAAGGCCGAGCTGCTCCATCGCCACCTTCAGCGCTATCGCCCCAGCAGCTCCGGAGGTTCCATGGATATTGTGTCCACAGCCATGCCCTGGAGCTCCCTCCTCGATGGGCTCCCTATAGGGAACCGCCTTCTGTGATAGTCCAGGCAGCGCATCGAACTCGCCCATGATGCCTATGACTGGTTTTCCCTCGCCCCAGGTGGCTACGAAGGCCGTTGGCATCCCCGCAACTCCCATCTCGACCTTGAAGCCATGCTCACGGAAGAGGTCGGCCAGCAATTTAGAGGATTTATACTCAAGTAATCCAAGCTCGGCGTAACTCCATATCTTGTCGCAGACCTCTATTAGGCGGCCCTTATTTTCATCGATCCAGTTCCAGGCTATCTCCTTCGCCTTCTCCATCTTAAGATAAGATGACTAGGGGCAACTTAAGTTGGTCGGTGGGAAAAGGGAGGGGATGTTATCTAAGCCTATAGCCGCAATTGGAGCAGAATCTATCCGTCGGCGCCACCGTTGCACCGCAGTTTGGGCATGTCGCCATGCCCACAGCCATCTCCGGAACCGGCTTTCCAGCTAGGAAGCTCTCGGCTCTGCCCCTCAGGTTCTCATAGATGTCGGAGTTGTAGAACTCCTCCAGGTTTTTAACCCTCCTGATGCCGAAGGGGTGAGTCATCAAGAGTTCACTCCACTTTCCAATCTTCTCCTCATCCAGCTCCTCCAGCTGCCTCATATACTCATCGAGGTTGAGGGAGTCGAAGAGCTTCTTGGAGCCGAGGCATAGCTTTATCATCGCCCTCCTCGCGGCGTCGAGGTCTCCGCAGACGAGGAGACCCGCCCTATCGGCTGTATACTCCGACTTCCTAAACCATGTTAGCAGCGCGATGTCCAATCCCCTCAGTAGTAGGGCTGTAGGCCCTGCGAGGAAGGTGGAGGCCGCCTGTCTAAGGGCGACGAGAACGGTGTGATAGAGGACGTGATTGCTCTTCACATGCCCCATCTCATGGCCGATGACCATCATCAACTCATCCTCATCCATCTCGTCGACGATGGCTGAGTGGAGAACCATCACAGGCTCCTCATTAGTCCCCAGGGTGAAGGCGTTCATCACGGGGCTATAGACCACATAGGTCTTCGGAAGCTCCTTAACCGCCAGTATCTTCCCAGCCTTAACCACCATCCTATATAGGTCTGGGAACTGCCTTGGGCCGACTCTCACTGCTCCGCCGAGGAACTGCGCATTTATCCAGGGAGTTCCCAGCTTGTCCAGGAAGAGTCTGACGGCGATGTTGAGGGGCTTCATCTTCTTCACAGCCGATAGAGCCTTCCGATCATCTGGATGCTCATAGATGGAGGAGTCAACCTCATACTCTGGATTGAGGTTCAGCCGGCATTCATGGCAGAAGTCCATAGGCTCCTCCGAGGCGTATCCACATCTCGGGCAGACCGTTAAACCCATCTCCCACCCACCTTGATCGAATGATTCAAGGTTTCTTCCCTATATTTTTTCTAGATGTTTCGGTGGAGGTCTCCCTTCAGGATTGGATGTGACATCTGCTTCTATGGAGACCCTGTGAAGACGGTTGAGTATGCCGTGAGGGCTGAGAGGGATGGATTCCCCGTTGTCAGCGTTCCGGATCACACCTTCCATAGACCTGGATATGGTGAGCCGCCGCCCTTCGACGCCTTCACGGTTCTGGCAGCCATAGCCGTCAGGACTAGGCATGTAACCCTCATGCCCGTCGTCTCCGAATGTCTTAGACGTCACCCCGTTATGGTTGCCCAGGCCTTCAGCACTATGGATCACCTCTCGGGGGGAAGGGTTGCCCTGGGGCTGGGGGCCGGTGAGGCCTTCAACGTCGATCCCATAGCCGAGATAGACTTCTCCAAGCCCCTCACAAGGTTGAGGGAGTCCGTTGAGTTGATTAAGATGCTCTGGACGAGCGATGAGCCGGTCACCTATAGGGGTGAAACCCTAGAGTTGAGGGATGCGCCGCCTATCATTAAGCCCCTTCAGAGGCCTCATCCCCCGATCTACGTCGGCGGCATGGGTAGACGGGTGAGGCGCTTCGTCGGGGAGGCCTGCGACGGCTGGATGCCCTGGCTCTACACCCCTGAAACCTATAAGGCTGACCTGAAGGAGATCGAGGCTGGATGCCGCGCCGCCGGTAGGAGCCTCGACGATCTCGATCTCGGGCTTAACATCCGAGCCGTCGTCCTCGAAGATGGTGATGAGGCTAGGAGGGTGGCTGAGCCTGGAAACCGAATCGCCCTCGCCTTGAGGCCGCGTCTCCTAGAGGCGCTGGGCTATCCGGAGTTGGCGAGGATGGGTGAGATGATCTGGTCGTCAACCTTCACCGATGATCACATGGCGAGGATTAGAGAGGTGGCGAGGCGGATTCCCAGCGAGATCGTCGAGAGGGCCGCGATAGTTGGAACCCCCGACGAGGCGATAGAGCAGATAGAGGAGTTTAGGAGGGCCGGTGTAAAGCTGCTGGCCCTGACGTTGATGACTTCGAGATTCGAGGAGACCGAGCGATTATTCAAGCGATATGTACTCCCATACTTCGCTGAGGAGAGCTAACCCCTTTTTCCAATCGCCTTCTCCAACTGCTCCAGCTCAGGTTCTATCCTTAGAATCCTGTTGGCGAATCTCGGCTTTACCCCCTCCAACTCGCCTTGGTGATAGTTCACCGTGTTCTCCGGGTCCTTGAGGAGGTTTCCGGTTAGGATGCAGACCACCTCCTCCCCAGGGTCTATGACGCCCATCTCCACCAGCTTCTTGGCTCCGGCGACGCTGGCCGCTGAGGCTGGCTCGCATCCTATGCCGCATCGATCGATGATGGCCTTCGCATCCATGATCTCCTGATCCGAAACCTCCTCTACGACGCCGTCCGTCCATTTGATGGCCCTCAAAGCCCTCCTCCAATTCACCGGCCTCCCAATTCTGATGGCTGAGGCTATGGTCCTCGGCTTCTCCACCGCCCTTAGCTCCCCCCCACCCTCCCTCCATAGCTTGTAGAAGGGGTTGGCCCCCTCAGCCTGTATGGCTGCAAGCCT
>JAPDJB010000081.1 GCA_029259285.1 Candidatus Bathyarchaeota archaeon
AAGAAGTGGAGGAGTAGGAGATCGATTAGGAGAATCGTCAAGAGGGTATTCGCTGAGGAGTTTTACACGCCCCCTATACTCTTTGCTTAAAGCCTCTATGAGTTTCTCATCGGCTGTGTATAGGGTTGTGTTCAGCCTCTCAGCGAGGGCGATATAGGAGGCGTCGTAGATGGTTAGGTTGTTCTCGAGGGCTATCTTGGCTGTGAGCCTGGCGTATTCGCCTTTAAGCCCGTAGAGCCTGAAGCCGTAGAGGGAGAGGCTCTCAGCTATATCCATCAGCCTCTCAGCCTCCAGCTCTTCGGTGGAGTATCTAACGGCGTTCAACACCTCGAAGGGCATCAGAGCCGGAGCCGCCAGCTCGACTTGGCCGTCGATGTAGTCCTCCCTGATCCTCAGCGCCTCCTCTCGATCTGATTCGAGGACATACCACTTGACGATGACGCTGGCGTCGACAACCAGCTCAGCGCCTCCCCCTCCACCTCCTGATCTCATCGACGCCCCTCCAGTCGGCCCTAGGCCTGATGAGGCTCCGCTCATTCAGGAGGACTGCCTTAGCCAGATTCCTCGACCCCTCAGAATCTAAAACCCGATGGATGGCCTCCCTGACGACTCCACTCCAATTTATATGGGCTAAACGCTCCATCTGACGCTTAGTCTCCTCATCAACTCTGACGGTGATCACGGGCATACAACTATTATAATCATCAATACGTATATAAAATTACTACTTAAGGGGTGAGCCTTAAAGTATTAAGTGCTAATATCGATAAATTATTATTGAGAATTTTGATGGCTGAGTGGAGGGGCCTAGTCGTCTGGGCCGCCCCTTCATCATCGGCCTCCTAATAGGCGTCGCAGCCGGCTATGGAGCCGCATCCTCAACCTATGGCAGGAAGATCAAGGGCTATGAGGAGAGAGTCTCGGAGCTGGAGCATGGCGGCGATGAGGAATGAGGACGCCGAGGGCGTAGCCCACCATCCAGGCTGGACTCTAAGCGCCCTCAAATACCTCTTCAAGGAGAGAAACGTAACAGCCATAGGCCACAAGCCGACGGACACAGACCCAGGGATCAACACCACAAGGGGCATATACGCCTGTGAGGCCTACGTCCTGGCGCAGAACAAATACCAGATAGAGCTACTCACAAACCTAGATAAGGTTCCGGAGTATGGCGCCCTCGTCGTCACATAGCCAAAACCGGAGAATGGGTCAGGATTCCCAGCGAGGGTCTTCACCATAATCCAGGATAAACCCCCTTTTTCTGAAGGCTGGCCACCCCATATTTATGTGGATTCAAGCCTTCTCCTCAAGGCTCTTAGGGTTCCTGAGACTCTTAGGACGTGGAGGGCGATGGGTTTGCCTTCCACCTCCGTTATGGCTGTCAGGGCCGCCCTCATCCACGGCAGCCATCTATGGTTGCATCTCACTATGCCGATTCGATGATGCTCATCGAACTCTATCAGGGTGGGCTCCAGCTTCCATAGGCCGTTGAGGCCGTAGAGCCTCTCAACGCTCCCCTTTATAGCCTCCTCCAAATCTCTTCTCTTCACGGTTTCCCCCTCAACCTTGAAGGCCAGATATCTCCTCCTAAGGGCCTCAACGGGCATCGACTCCACCTCCCTGGCCTATGACCCTAACCCCAGGCGCCGCATATTCACCTGACAGCTTCCTCCTATTCCTCTCTATGATGCCTTGAGGATTGGTGGAGACCATCTCCAGGGCGTCTTCGAGGTCTATGTCGAGGAGGGTCAGTAGCGATGCCAATCCCCTAGGCTCCCTCATCTCCAGAGGCTCTGAGGCTCCGCTGGATAGGATGACGGGGACACCCCTCCTCCAGGCGTTCTGGATGCCCTCAGCCACCCTCCTTAGGCCACGGAGGCGTCCATCCTCGATTAGGGTGAGGAGGTCAACGAGGTTGATCTCATAGGCACATCCGCTCTGGGCGGCCAGCCTCGCCTCGGCGTCGTCGAACCAGAGGCCTGAACCTGGAGGGAAATAGACCACGTCAACCCTATGGTCTCGGGCAGCCTGCCTCGCCACAGCCTTGCTACGGCATTCGACGGCCACCACCACGTATAGGGTTCTAACCCTCCGTAGAGATGCCTTCAAGGCTCCAGCCGTCCTGGGCTTCAGGTCGATCCGTGAGACGATGTCCAGCCCCTCGGGAGCCTCCAAATTCCCTTTGGGTTGATCGCCGGCGACGGCTACGCCTCGATATCCAAGCCATAGGGCCTTCCCCAGCATCAGCTCCAGCTCCTCTCGGCTTCGGGGTCTTAGGTGGAGGTCTATGAAGCGGCGCATCCAAGAGGGTTTAGGGGCTGTATCTAAAGAGCTTTCTTAATTAGAAGGGTTAATGATGGAGGATGAGCGAGAAGGAGAAGGTGATCCGGCGATCCATGAAGATTCTTGAGGAGGTGATAGGGGAGCCATATAGGGAGGAGATAGATGAGGCTAGAGCTGAGAGATGGTTGAGGGAGCAGATTAAATGTCGAAATCGGAAATCTGGATAGCTTTTTAAGGCCTCTAACCCCTAATTGGTGCGCCATGGGGGGCCTCCTCTACCATGAAGCCATCAGACCTGGCCTCTCCAGGCTTATAGGGGTTAAGCGAGTCGTCTATTCTGGGCGCACAAGGTTTCAGAGGGTTGACATCGTCGACACAGAGGTCTTCGGACGTATGCTCTTCCTCGACGGCATATCGCAGCTCTCAACCTTCGATGAGCATATCTACCATGAGAGCCTCATCCATCCGGCTTTGCTGACTCATCCCAGGCCGAGGAGGGTTTTGATCATCGGTGGAGGAGACGGAGGAGCCTTGGAGGAGGTTTTGAAGCATAGGGTCGTCGAGGAGGTTGTCATGGTTGACATCGACGAGGAGCTCATAGAGTTGACGAGACGCCACCTATGGGAGGTCAACAGGGGAGCCTTCGATGATCCAAGGGTTCAACTCATCTTCAGCGACGGCAGAGAATACATCGATGAATGCTCCGAGGATTTTGATGCCGTCATCCTCGACCTCACCGACCCCCTCGGGCCATCGAGGAGACTCTACACCCTCGAAGCCTACAGGAGGATCAGCGAAATAATCGGCGATGAAGGCATAATGGCGACGCACGCCGAGTCCCCCTACATCTATCAACGGGAATTCCTCACGATACATAGAACCCTCAGCGAGGTCTATCGCATCGTCAGACCCTATGGAGCCTGGATTCCAAGCCTCGGCCCCTACTGGATGTTCATAACAGCCTCCAACACCCACGACCCCAAAGCCATAAGCCCAGAGGAGATTGAGCGAAGACTCCAGGAGCGGGGCATAGAGACCAAGTATTATACGGCGGAGCTCCAGAGAGCCATCTTCACACTGCCAAAGAACATCCAGGAGGCCCTGAAGCGGAGCGACGTAGAGCCCTCAACAGATGAGAGGCCTCTGGAGAGAATGTGAGCTTCGCAGCCC
>JAPDJB010000022.1 GCA_029259285.1 Candidatus Bathyarchaeota archaeon
GCTTGATCGGAGATGTGAGGGGTAGGGGTCTCCTCATAGGTGTTGAGATCGTCGGTGATAGGGCCTCTAAGAGGCCTGATGTCGAGGCCGCCGACAGGATATGCGCCGAAGCCTTCAAGAGGGGTCTATACATCATCAGGATGGGCTCCTATGGGACAGGTGTTCTAAGGGTTGCTCCACCTCTGGTCATAACGAGGGAGCAGGTTGATGCCGCCCTCAAAATCTTGGAGGAGTCTATAGGGGCCGTGGAGACCTAGGGCTTTAGAGGAAGGGGATTAGACGCCTCCAACCCCTCTTTCTATGTCCCTCCTCGCCGTTTTCAGATGTCTCTAAGGGTCTTCCCTCCTCTTCTTCTCCAGCCATCTCCTCTAGGAGCTTCAGAAGTTTCTCAACGTTCTCCCTCTTCTCGAAGACTCTTAGAAATATATCCCCCTTTCTCCCCAGGTCTTCGCTTATCGCCGGTAGGAAGGGGGTGATGAGGAAGCGCCCCATCTGTCCGCCGATGTATACGAGGGGCTTTATGCTCTCGATCATCAATATCGCCGCGGCGTCCAGGCCGAAGCGGTGGATGACCTCAGCCGTCTTCCTTATGACCTCCTCCTCATCCTCCTCCGTGAGCTGTATATCCTCCCAGAACAGTCCGCCCACCATTCCTCTTCGATCTCATCAGGGGATTTAAGGGTTCTCAGCTCTCCTCCTGAGCCTCCTCTTAAGGGCGAAGTATCCCCCAGCCACCCCTCCGGCGTGGAGGCATAGGAGAAAGATGATTATGGAGCCGATTATGGGCTTCAAAGCCATGGAGAGGACGAAGAGAATGGAGAGAAGCCATGAGAGGAATGAAACCTTAAGGCTGACGATGAGATGCCCCCTCGAAGCCCTCCTGCTGACCAGATAGGCTGAAACTCCACCGGCGAGGAGATAGATGACGAAGGAGATATCCGCGAGGAGCATGACGGGGAGCCTGGAGAGGGGTATCCTAAATTGACGGAGGATGAGATTCCAGATCCAGATGAAGCCATTAGCCAATATCGCCCCAGCTAGATAATCATTCACATTCGGCATAGAGTTTCCCATCCCGATCACCTCTAATAGATGGGTTGTCCTTGAGGATAAAAAGAGGCCTATCGAATCTAAACCATCATCCCTTTTAACCTCCACGAGGAGGAGGATATGGCTTGGGGGACTCAGCTAAGAGGGTGAGGGAGTACCTAGCCGGAGGCCTTCTAGCCCTAGGCGTCAATCTATTGATGCTCCAGCTCATCGCCGCCTCTCAGGGAGTTCCAGGGCTTGGCTGGGACGAGCTGATGGATCGATGGAGCTGGGTCTTCACCCCCTTCGTTGCCGTTCACATCCTAGGCGGAGTCTTAGGCGGCTACCTAGTAGGCCTCCGGAGAGTTGGGGAGTCCTTCACACCTGGAGTGGCGACGGCTGTGATGGCATACATCCTAGAATATATTTATCAACTGCTCTTCGAGGGATCCTTCCACGGCAGCCTATGGGCCCTCATCTGCCTCGTCGGCGGCGGCGTCTTCGGAACCATCGTCTCAGAGGCTGGAGGGATGAGGAGACGGGGGAGAAGCTGAGAAGGATCCGAGAGGCCCTGGAGGCCGTTGAGCCTTATCTCCGCCACCTCTATGGCTCGATGGATGTCCAGCCGAGGGAGCTCCTGGAGTATCTCACAGGCCCAACGGCGACGGGTGATGAGACCGCCCTCGATGAGGTTCTGGGGAGTAGATACCTGATGCTCCACGAGGCTGTGGAGATCCTGGAGCTGAAGAGGAGGGGCATACCAATAGATGATAGAACCATCGTGGATCACCCCGTTGAGACCTATGAGGCCCATCTGAGGGCTGCTGAGGTGGAGTTCACCCTCGCTGAGAGGGAGGGTGACCGGCGCTGGCTGGAGGGGAGGCTGAGGGATGTGGAGAGCTGGCTTCGAGATCCCAATCTCCCCCCTCATCTTAGAGCGACCTGTGAGGGGTTGTTGAGGAGGTTTAGGCAGAAAAAGGCTGGGGCTTACATCGATAGGCGGGAGGAAGCGGAATGCTCTTCCATAGGTTTATGAAGTCGACGAGGAACCGTATTCGCTCCTCGATGTGTCTTGCAGCCTCCTCTGGGTCTGCCTCCCTGGGATCGGTGATGGCGTATTGGCCGCTGGAGGTGAAGTCGTCGGTGTCCGGTTCGAGGCAGGCCATGAAGATCTGGCTGACAAGCTCATAGTCCTCCCGCTCGGGATCCATGAACTCCATCAGCTTTGGGTGAACCTTGAAGGTATTCCTCCAATCCTTCAATCTCCACATCTCCACGAGCTCTGGGAAGTAGTGGAGGGCGAGGGCCGTCTCCCGCGGCCCAGAGTGAACCTCGAAGTATCGCTGCATCCTATACCTGATCCTCTTAGCCAGCTCCGTCTGACTCGGCCCCCTTGGGATGGCCACCATAACCTTGAAGCGTCTACGGGCCAATTGGGCTGCGAGGTTGACGATGTGGGTGTTGCCTCCGTGGAAGTTTATGAGGACGAAGCGCTTTACGCCGTGGGCCGCCAGGCTCCCGATGGTGTCGAGGAGGACGTTCAGCAGGGTCTCAGCCCTGAAGGTTATGGTTCCCTTGAAGCCCATGTGATGGGGCGAGTATCCAGGCCAGCATGGGAGGACGCAGACGCTGTTGGTTCGCCGAGCAACCTCCTCTATGAAGCGGCAGACGCCGAGGGAGTCGGTTCCCAGGGGGAGGTGTAATCCATGCTGCTCTATGGAGCCTACGCCGATGATGACGACGGGCGCCGGCTCATTCTCCAGCCACTCCTCGAAGGCTGGTCTGGTCAGCTCCTGGATCCAAACCCTCTCAAGTCTCCCCTCCTTCCTCATCCCTCCACTCTATGGGATATGAGCCTATAACTTCTCCCATGGAAAGGATGATTAGTTAAATGCCTTAATCTTCATCGAGATGGGATCATCTAGGAGGGGGGATGGCCCCCTCATCCTCGTCGGCACCTGCGGCTGGTCTAGACTCTATGAGTTCATCTCCCCCTCAGAGAGGGAGGGGCGCTCCATCCTGGAGGCCTATGCTGAGCTCTTCCCCGTCGCGGAGGTGAATAGCAGCTTCTACAAGTTTCACAGGCCCTCAACCTATCGGGGCTGGAGGCGCAGCGTCCCAGAAGGCTTCGAGTTCACCATCAAGTGTCACCGGAGCATCACCCATGAGGAGATGATGAGGCCGACGGAGAGGGCTTTGGAGGCGATGGATCGGATGTATGAGGCCGCTGAGGCCTGCGACGCTCGAATTCTACTGCTTCAAACCCCCGCCAGCCTAAAGCCCTCGGAGGAGGCCTTCAGGGATGTTGAGGCCTTCTTCGACGCTGTCTCAAGGGAGGGTTTCCAGCTTGTCTGGGAGACCCGTGGATAACCATGGGAGGAACCTGAAGTGAGGGATAGGCTGAGAGGGCTCTTAGATAG
>JAPDJB010000169.1 GCA_029259285.1 Candidatus Bathyarchaeota archaeon
TACCCTAGTTGAGCTTACGCCTCTTCTCAAAGGCCCTGATACGCCTCCAGAAGTCGAGGATTTCATGCTCCAGCTTTGGAAGCTCCACCATAGGGTCTACTGGTTCATACAAATCCAAGACACCTCCAAGACAAGGTTGATTAAGGCTGTTGAGTGTCCGGCAGTTGGAGAAGCCTTAGATTTTATGATCACCGGACACCAGCCGCACCTAGAGGAGGGAGGAATAGCATAGATTTAAAATTTGTCAGCCCCTCCCCAGATCCACCTGAAGTATTCGATGAAACCCATGAGGTTCATCATCTCCCTCTGAGTCGCCCCCTTCCTCCAGGCCTTCTCAGCCATGGGATCTTCCCGTCTCAGCCTCTCCTTTAGCTCCTCGGGCTTTAGGCCCATCCTCAGCCCCTCCTCGACGATGCTCATCCACAGCTCTATCTGCCTCAGGTAGGCCTCGAGGAGTTCCAGATGTCTTGTATAGCCGTAATGGGCGTAGCATAGGGTTTTGGCGTCGAGTTTCATCAGCCTTCTAAGGCTCTCCATCGCCTTTTGGGGGTTGAAGGGGGGTGGACTATTCGGCGTTATGGCCTCGGCCTCGGGGTGATAGGTGCCTCCGGCGTCGCCGAGGATTAGCACTCTCTCATCGACGACGTGGTAGCACTGATGATGGGAGGCGTGTCCAGGAGTCCAGATGGTCTTAACCCTCAGCTCTCCCAGCTTCAACTCCTCTCCATCCCTCGACTCCGAGACCCTCTCCGCCTCTATGCCCCTCACCTCACCGTAGAGTTCGATGAGGCTCTCGCCTAGCAGCCTTTTAGAGGCTTCAATCAGCCTTGAGGGATCAACCATGTGGGGCGCCCCCCTGGGATGGACATAGAGCTTTGAGTCCTCCAGCTCCATGAGAAGCCTCCAAGAGCCTCCGGCGTGGTCTATGTGGATATGAGTTGGAGCTATGATGGCTGACTCCACCTCCAGCCCCCTCAAAGCCTTTAGGATGGTTTCAGAGGAGGATGGCGGCCCTGGATCGATTATCATCGCCTCTCCCTCTCCCATTACGATGTAGGTGGAGAGCGCCCTGGGTCTGCCTAGGAGCATGGCATCTACGAGATAGACGCTTTCACTAACCCTCTCAACCCTCATAATGCCTCACCAGCCACTTCGCCGTCAGCCTCACGGCCTCCTCACTCCCCATCCTCGGCCTCCAGCCGAGTCCTTTCAGCTTGGAGACGTCGAGCTGCATAAGTTTAACATCCCCCTTCCATCCCCTTCCCCCATCCACCCCTCCGGTGTAGTAGACCTCCACATCGCTTAGACCCATCTCCTCGATGACTATATGGGCGATGGCTGAGACGCCAACCCGATCCTCGGAGCCGATGTTGAATATCTCAACCCTCCCCGAGCTTCTCTCCACGCCTGTGAGCATACCCTCTATGCAGTCGGCGACGTATAGGTAGGACTTCGACTGGGTTCCGTCGCCGAGAACCTCCAGGCATTTTGGGTTTCTCCTCAGCTTCTCGACGAAGTCGTAGATGACGCCGTGATTTATCCTCGGCCCGACGATGTTCGCCATCCGGTATATGATGCATCGGAAACCATAGGTGTGGGCATACGCCATGGATAAGGCCTCAGCTGCCAGCTTTGAGGCCCCATAGACCGATATGGGTTCGAGGGGGGCGTAATCCTCGGGGGTGGGTATAACATCAGCATCGCCATAAACTGTGGAGGAGGAGGCGAAGACGTAGAGTTTGACTCCACCCCCCTTAGCTATGGCTTCGAGGAGGTTGTAGGTGGCCTCGATGTTCTGCTTGAAATGCTCCTCTGGGCTGGCCCTTGAGAGCCTCACCTCTGGGACGGCTGCCATGTGATATACGGCCTCACACCCCCTGAGGGCTTTGTCAACATCCCCTGGATCGAGTAGGTCTCCCTCCATGAAATCAAGGTTTGGAGAGTTAAGCCACCTCTCTAGATTCTTCAAGCTGCCTGAGGAGAGGTTATCCAAAACCCTCACTCGCTCCCCCCTCTCCAGGAGCTGATCCACTAGATGGCTTCCGATGAAGCCGGCGCCGCCTGTGACGAGAATCAACTCCCCGATACCCCCAGACTCTTGAGGAGGGAGATGGCCGTAACAGCTGCCCCCATGAGGATGAGGAGGAGGGGGGGCAGATGGTGGAGGGGTAAGAGGCCGATGAGCTGCTCCCTTAAGAGGAGGGCTGAGAGGAGGATAACGGCGGCGAGGAGAAGCTCCTCCATCGCTCGCCCTACATTCAAGCCCCTTAAAAGCCTGATGGAGGCCGATGCTAGGAGCCATAGGCCTAGGGCGAGCAGGAGCCAGAGGAGTGATTCTAATACCTCCCTCGGTGGAAGAACAGGTCTCCCCTCACATCGCATCAACCAATCCGCAACTGTTAGCGGTAGATGAGGCCTCGCCACGAGGAGTATGCCTATAGTTATGATGAGGATGCCTAAGCCGATGTCCTCTAGGTGGTCTCCCCCACCGCCATCTCTATAGGGGCCTAAGCCTCGAGGCGTCTTATGCTCCACCACCCATGTCCCAGAGATGGCATCTGTAAACTTCCTCCTGGGATCCCCGAGGAGAAATCCGGCGACAACATCGAGGATCAATAGACCCATGTGGAGCTTCGTGAGATTTCTCATAAACGCCCTGAAGAGGCTGTGAGTTCCCTCCACTTTGAGATCCATAAGCTGCTTCCCAACCGTGGAGCCTAGACCCCACTCCATTATGGTGAAGTAAACCAATTGGACAAATCCCGTTGAGAGGGGGAAGGTGAATCCCCAGCCTCTCCATCCACCTCGAATTATCGCCGAGAGGGTGAAGGGTATTGAGAGGAGGAAGCCTAGAAGGATCGTGGCGATGGAGACGATGACGGCGTCGATGAGGTAGGCTAAAGCTCTCTTAAACCAATATCTCTGAAGCCCCCCCTCCACCTCGAATCTGGGAGGCCTTAACCTATAGCCGCATTTGGTGCAGTAGTAGGCATCCTCAGGCAGTTTCTCACCACACCTTGGACAGTAGGGCATGGCGACTCCCAACATTATAAGTGGCTACCACTTATAATGGAATCCCGATCAATTGGGCTTCCTACAGCCATATCTCCACATGAGGTCGAAGAGCGTGGCTAAGCCCTTTACGACGCTGGGATGAGACGTTATGGCCGCCTCCCTGAGGAAGAAGGGGACGCCCACCTCCTCGACTAGGAACAAGGCTCTCCCACCTATCTCCGCGTCTATTATACAGCCCCTCATCACAACCTCATCCGCCACCCTTATCTCGGCGACGGGGCCGAGAGCTTCCCTCATCCGTCTCATCATCTCATCTCTTTTACGTCGATCCTCTTCGCGGAGTTTCTTGGAGGACATCATGATAACCCTGATCTCCAC
>JAPDJB010000040.1 GCA_029259285.1 Candidatus Bathyarchaeota archaeon
CGACGCCGGGTGAGGGAGACCCTGAAGTTCGTGAAGCTGGAAGGCTTGGAGAACCGTCCCGCCACGGCCCTGAGCGGAGGGCAACAGCAGCGGGTGGCCTTGGCCCGGGCGCTGGTTTCCGAGCCGAAGGTGATCCTCTTCGACGAGCCCCTCTCCAACCTGGACGCCAAGCTCCGCGAGGAGACCCGAAAGGAATTGCGGCGTTTCCTCACAGAGCTCCGCATCACCGCCGTCTACGTGACCCACGACCGGCTGGAGGCCCTCACCCTGTCCGATCTGGTGGCGGTGATGCGGGAAGGCGTGGTGGTGGAGACGGGCACGCCGTCGGACATCTACTTCCGGCCGAAACACCGCTTCGTGGCCGATTTCATCGGCAAAGCCAACTTCATCGAGGGAACGGTGGAGTCCGCCGAGGGCGGGTACACCTGGGTGGCCACCTCCATCGGCCGTATCGCCTGCCGCCGTGCCGAGGGGCTGACCCCGGGGCAGAGGGTCACCGTGTGCGTGAGGCCCGAGGCCATCGAGCTTGGCCGCCCCGGCGATACGCGCACAAACGTCTTCCGGGGGCGCGTGGCCTCCCTCCTCTTCGTGGGCGAGAACTACGAGGGCGAGGTAAAGGTGGGGGACGTAGTTCTGGCGGTAAAGGCAAGCCCCACCTCCCGCATTGGGGAGGGCGAGGAGGTCTCGGTACACCTCGACCCCTCCCAGTGCCACATCCTGCGGGAATGAGGGCAATGTCACGCCCGCGGTTTTCCCCGTTGACGTCCCTTTTTGTCATCATCGTGGGGTGCCTGACCGTGGGCCCGGTGCTGATGCTCGTCCTCGGGAGCTTCTCCCGGGGGATCGGCGCCTTCGGGGCCTTCACCGTGGAGAAATACATCCGCGTCTACACCGATCCCACGCTGCCCAAGACGCTCATCAACACAGTGGCCTTCACCGTGGGATCGAGCCTCTTCGCCACTGCCCTCGCGCTGGTCCTCGCCTACCTCAACGTCCGGACCGATATCCCCCTGAAGGGGCTCTTCCACCTCATCTCCATCACCCCGATGATGATCCCCCACATCGTCTTCGCCACGAGCTGGGTCCTTCTCCTCAACCCCTCCAACGGGATCCTCAACCTCCTCCTGCGGGAGGTCTTAGGCCTCAAGCGATCCATCTTCGACATCTACTCGCTCGGGGGGATGATCATGGTGGAGGGCCTCCTGGACCTCCCCATCGCGTACCTCATCATCGCCCCGGCCATGTCCTCCTTCGACGCGGCCCTGGAGGAGGCCGCGTGGGTGAGCGGAGGCTCCAAGTTCCGAGCGCTGTGGCGGATCACCTTCCCTATCCTCCGGCCCGCCATCCTCGCTTCCTTGGCCTTGGTGATCGTGCGCAGCCTCGCGGCCTTCGCTGTGCCCTCCGTGATAGGGATGCCCGGCCGGGTTTACGTTCTCACCACCTACATCTACCGCCTGATCAGCCTCGGCTTCATGCCCGACTACGGCCGCGCCGCGGCGGTGGGGGTAAGTGTTCTCTTCACGTCCACGGTCCTGGTGTACGTATACCGGCGGCTTACAGCACGGAGCGAACGGTATGTAACCATCTCCGCCCGGGGGTACAAACCCGCCATCATCGGGCTGGGAAGGTGGCGTTATCCGCTGAGCCTCCTCACCTCCCTCCTCTTTTTGGTGTTGATCGTGATCCCAGTCCTTGTGCTTTTGTATGTATCCCTCATCCCCTACGTCATGCCCCCGGGGGCCAAGGCCTTCAGCATGATGACATTGAAACACTGGAACTACGTACTGCGCGATCCCCTCTCGTTGAGGGCGTTAAGAAACAGCGTCTTCTTGGCCCTGGTGGGAGCGACGCTGGGGATCCTCCTTTCCACTTTCGTTTCCTACATCATCGTGCGAGTGAAGACCACGGGGAGCGCCCTCCTGGAGAGCCTCGCGTTCTTCTCGTTTTCCTTCCCCGGGCTTGTGATCGGGATCGGATTCATGTGGTTCTTCGTGCGGACTCCCCTCTATGCCACCATCTGGGCCTTGCTTATCGGCTACATCGCCACCTATCTCCCGTATGGGATCAGGCCCCTCACCAGCACCTTCATCCAGATAAGCGAAGACCTGGAGGAGGCCTCGAAGGTGGCGGGGGGTGGGTTCCTGTACACCTTCCGTCGGGTGGTGGTTCCCCTGGCGATCCCGGGGATCGTGTCCGGGTGGATCCTCATGGCGAGCATGTTCCTGCGGGAACTGAGCCTTTCGGCGGTCCTTTCGCGGCCGGGAACGGAAGTACTCGCGGTTCAGATCCTGCGTTTCGCCGACGATAGCCTCTGGGGACAGGTCTCGGCTCTGGGAATCATGATGATCGCCCTCTCCACCGCCATGGTGACCTTGGCCACACTGATAGGAAAGCGCGTTGGAAAAACGAGGAAATAGACGGGGTCACGGCGCTTGACCATAGAGCCTCAGTTCAGGGCCATGGGAAATTGAAGTGTGTGCACGGCTCGCCGAGCCACGCAAGGGGAGAGCAGCTCTACCTGGGTACCGAGAAGTCTTCGGTCAAGGCGCAATAGAAGACAGCGGTCTCGGATGAGGCGATTCTCGGTTCCCAGGGAGCGAAGGTGAGCAAGTGCAGGCGATATATGGGGGCAACTCTTTCAGCTGGGAGGTCACGGCGAGTTCATCCAGCAGACCCTGTAGGGCCGCGGGGGATCTGTATCCCCCGGGGACTAAGCGCCAGGGAGCTGATGGAGCAGAAGCTTCTGACCAAGCGGGGGCAAGCGTTGTATAGGCTGAGGAAGATGGTGGAGGCAATGGTGGGGCAAGTGAAAGCGCTGGGGGATAGGTTTATGCGACGGGGGAGGAGGGCGGCCAGGAGCGAGTTCCGCCTCCTGTGTGCTTGTCACAACCTCCTCAAGCTGTGGCGAGCGGTGCTTGCGGGGGCAGCCGGGAAGTGAAAGAGGGGCACCGGACCCCTGCCTCAACCAGCCTAAGGGATGGATAGAAGGTAAGGTTCGGGTACACCCGCACTTGCCAAGCCACGGACCCCCGGAAAACCAATCATTGCATCCACCCTAATTAGCACAACTTTGAGCAACAGGCTCTTTACCCCCTTAGTCACCTGGGTGGAACGAGGAGGCGTGCCGGCTTAAGTTGCCCGGGATCACTGAAAAAGAATGCTCGATTGTCGATGCAGCTTTTTCAATGCCGGAAGAGGGCCCGGATAGCATCCGGCGAGAGAAGCCTTTCGGGCGACGGCTTTGGAAAGCATTCAAGGATCAGGCCCCCGCGGTAGTCAATCCCCTCCAGG
>JAPDJB010000080.1 GCA_029259285.1 Candidatus Bathyarchaeota archaeon
ACATCGAAGAGACCATGCCTAGGTTGGGTGCTCTGTTTGGCAGGAGGTAAGAGGGTAGTAATAGTCGGGGTCCCCGGAGTCGGGAAGACTACGGTAATGAAGAGGTTCATGGACCGATTGAAAGAGAGAGGGGTGAAGGTCGAGGTGGTGGTCTACGGGACGGTGATGCTGGAGGAGGCCGAGAAGTACGGGGTAACCGATAGGGACGAGCTCAGGAAGATGGGGCTGGAGGAGATGAAGGAGATTCAGCTCAAGGCGGCGAGGAGGATAGGGGAGATGGAATCGGAAATGCTCATAATAGACACCCACCTGATCATCAGGACGAAGGAGGGATACCTACCAGGCCTTCCATCCAAGGTTCTGAAGGAGCTCAACCCGACCAACTTGGTGCTGATCACCGCCTCTCCAGAAGAGATAAAAGAGAGGAGGGAATCCGACAAGAGTAGGAGGAGGGATATGATAAGCCTAGAAGAGATAAAGGAGGAGATCGATCTGTCCATGAACTACTTGAGCGCCGTTTCTAACGAGGCGGGGATTCCGGTCATGATAGTAAAGAACGAGAGGGGGAAGGTGGACGAAGCCGTGGACAGGCTTATGGAGGCCCTGGGGTGATCCCATGATACCCATATTCGATATAGGTCTCAACCTTTCGACTATGCCGGCATCGACCATATTCATCGCCCTAATAGCGATAGGGGCCGATATCGTGGCCTCCCTGTCTAGGGTCAAGCTGAGCGACATGGATATGATAAGGAGGATCAACAGGGAAGTCAAGCAATGGAACAGGGAGTACATGAAGGCCGTAAAGGAGAACGATCAGGCCAAGCTGGCCAAGCTGAAGAGGAAGGAGAAGCGGATAAAACAGCTTCAGGCCAAGCTATCCTACGAGATGTTCAAGCCGACCCTCATATTCATGCTACCCTTCCTCCTCCTCTGGTACGTGCTCATCTACCTCGTGGGGGGCGAAACCGTGGTGGCGGTCATGCCGATACAGATACCCTTGGGCTTCATAACCGTGGGGAAGGAGCTACAGCTCTTCTGGTGGTATCTGATAAGCTCCTTCGCCTTTAGCACGCTCGTTATGAAGCTCTTCCACGCGGAGTTGGAATGAAGGCGATAATCATATCGGGTCCACCGGCCGTCGGGAAGACCACGGTAGCCAAGGCCCTAGCCGAAGAGCTCGGCCTGAAGATGATCGGGGGTGGCGATCTGTTGAAGGAGCTGGCGGAGAGGGAGGGGATGGATGCCAGAGGGGAGGATTGGTGGGACAAGAGGGAAGGGATGAAGTTCCTTGAAAGGAGGATGGCGGAGAGGAGGTTCGACGAGGAGGCGGATAGGATGCTGATAGAGTTCGCGGAGAAGGGGGACGTGGTCATAACGAGCTACACCCTGCCCTGGCTCTACAAGGGCGGGATCAAGATATGGCTACACGCATCGAAGGAGGAGAGGGCTAGGCGGATGGCGAAGAGGGATGGTATAAGCTACGAGGAGGCCCTAAGGATCGTGGAGGAGAGGGACAGGAGGAACTCCGAGCTCTACAAAAGGCTTTACGGGATAGAGTTCGGCCCCGATCCCGATGCCTTCGACTTCATAATAAGGACCGACGGCATCGATAAGGACAAAGTGGTAAAGATTTCATGTGAGTTGGTGAAGTTGCTCCTGAAATGAGTGAGCTTTACTCTTTCGGGGGAGACGAAGGGAACTACGGCTACAGGCCCAGAGATAGACCCATCGACCTTTACCTCAGGTACGGCCTGATCCCGGTAGACAAGCCTGCGGGCCCCACGAGCCACGAGGTGGTCGCGTGGGTGAGGAAGATGCTCGGCCTGAAGAAGGCCGGGCACAGCGGCACCCTCGATCCCCCCGCCACCGGGATGCTACCCATAGGCCTGGGGGAGGCCACGAAAGCCCTCTCCCTCCTCCTGTCCGGCCCCAAGGAGTACGTAGCGGTGGCGAGGCTACATAGTAGCGTGAACGAGGAGAAGCTGATGAGGGTCATAGAGGAATTCAGGGGCGAGATATATCAGAGGCCCCCTCAGAGATCCTCGGTGAAGCGGGTCACCAGGATCAGGAGGATACACGAGCTCGAACTGCTCGAGAAGAAGGGGAACCTGCTCCTGTTCAGGGTCCTCTGCCAGTCTGGGACCTACATAAGGAAGCTGATCTACGACATGGGTGAGGTACTTTGCGTAGGCGCCACGATGGTGGAGCTGAGGAGGACCAAGGTAGGGCCCCTGGGCGAAGATAAGATGGTCAGGCTCCACGAGCTCTACTACGCAATCCATAAGTGGAGGGAGGGGGACGAATCCATGCTGAGGAGGCTCGTCCTCCCCGTGGAGGAGGTGATCGAGCTGAAGCCGGTTTACGTCAGGGACTCCGCGGTAAATGCGATATGCCACGGGGCGCAGCTCGCCGTCCCCGGGATAGCCAAGCTGGATTCGACGATCAAGAAGGGGGAGCTCGTTGCGCTTTACACGCTAAAGGGGGAGCTCGTGGCCCTCGCTGAGGCTCTCTACGATTCCAACGAGATAGTGGGGATGGAGAAGGGGATAGCGTTCAGGACGAAGAGGGTCATAATGGAGGCCGATCTCTATCCGAGGATGTGGCGTTCGAAAACCCCGGGCCGATCTCTCTAAAAGATTCGGGGCAGAATCCGTTCGCTAAAGGAAGGTCGGCTTAAAGCATCGACCGCTTCTCGAGCCTAACTTGATATATCTAAAAATAAATTGGACAAAAATCATATATTCGAGTAAGGGAATTGGGTGCGGGATGCCTAAAGACAGCCTCCCCCTGATCTTGAAGTCGTATTATTGGGCCGTATCAGATCTCCTAGATACGCTAAACGGCATCTCTAAAGGCGTGCCGGAAATCCACCTCATCCTAGCCAGGAACAGGCTCGAGCTCATCAAGAAGAACTCGGAGCTCCTGCTCAAAACCCTGGGCGTGAAGCTCGAGAAGCCCAGCGACGAAGAGCTGAAGAAGCTCGTCGGCTCCTTCGCCATGGAGTTCATAGAGGGGGTGAGGGAACTGAAGCGGGATGGCTCCTTGACCTCGTGCCTCAGCAAATCCTTGGAGGTCTTGCCCCTCGCCATAGGGTTCTTGAGGGCGGAGCTGATGGAGCTACCCGAGAGTTCCGAGGAGCTGAACCTGATCGTGGACAGCCTGATAAGGGATACCGAGCTCATATTGGAGAGGAACAGATCGGTCCTCGAATCCTTAAGGGGGTAGGTTGTGGGCCCG
>JAPDJB010000009.1 GCA_029259285.1 Candidatus Bathyarchaeota archaeon
TCTATCATTGAGAGGCTGACGTCGATGAGTAGTATTATCGATTGGGGCGCCCTATATTCCCTCACCTTCTCCCTCAAGTCCTCGGGTCTAATCCTGATCCTCGGCTTTCCATGGCTGGGGCCTCTGAGGGCTGCAGCCCTTATGGTGGGTATCAAAGCGATATCCGTCGGTCTACCCCTTGGAATCCTATGCCAGGCATAGCGGCCTAACTTGGATGTATATCTAAGCCTTCCACCACGCCCACGCCCTCCCACAGCCCTCCTAGGCCCATATTCTGGACGTTTAGATCTGATGCCCCTTGGACGCTGTAGGCGATCTATGCGTTCAAATATCTTGAATCCATAATCGGCGTCAGGCTTCTCAGGTTTCCTATACCTCACCCTAGAGGGGGGCGCCCTCCTCCCCCCTCCTACGCCGACTCTATCCGGCGGAGTTAGCCGTCCACCGACCTCCAACGCGACCTTTGAGAGGTCTATCATCGGGGCTATGGCCACCCTCTCCTCGCGCCTCCTCATCCCCATGAGGAGTAGGGTGAGGGTCAAGCCTGTTAGGGTCTCCAGGATTAGGAGAGGAAGCGTCGGAGGACTCGCCATTAGGCTCCTCCTAAAGTTCTCTATAAGATAGGTGAGGGAGGCCGTAAGTAATATTATGAGGAAGAGGGAGGAGAGGTAGCCTAGTAGGTAGGGCTTCAGGAGGCGTTTGAGGAGCTGGGGAATCAGGATTATGCCTCCAACCTTAGATGTCTTCAATCCTAGGCGGAGCTTAAGCCTAGCCCTCCTTAGAGACCTCGTGATCTCAGCCTTCGTCGGGGGAGGCTGGAGGCCGGATCTCCTAGTTCTATGCCCAAGCGCCAGCTCCAGGGCCTGGGAGACATCCTCCCCTGAGACGACGACCCTGCCATGGAGGGCCGCCAAGGCCCTAGCGGCCTTGACGGCGACGATGTCCGGTCTGAAGCCGTCGACCTTTAGGCTGGAGCAGACCTCAGCGATGGTGGAGTAGACATCCTTCGGTATCTCAACCCTTGGGAGAAGCCTCCTCGCCTCTCGAATTCTGCGTTTAAGCTCCTCCACCTCCCCCGAGAATTTGGAGATGAATCTCATGGGCTTGGAGGCATACTCCTCCGAGCGCTTCAATACGAGAAGCCTTATCTCAGGGTCTTCGATACGCTCCATCTCGACGTAGATGCCGAAGCGATCTAGAATTTGGGGGCGCAGCTCACCCTCCTCTGGGTTCATGGTGCCTACCAGGATGAATCGAGCTGGATGCTGTATCGAAACCCCCTCACGCTCGACGATGTTCCACCCCGATGCCGCGGCATCGAGGATGCAGTCGACGATGTGATCTGGGAGGAGGTTCACCTGATCGATGTAGAGTATGTTCTGATTAGCCTCAGCTAGAAGGCCTGGTTGGAGGGCCTTGACGCCCTCACCTATCCTATCTAGGTCTAGGGTTCCAACCAGCATGTCATCCGTCACCGATAGAGGCATCTCCACGATCTCCATCGTTGTCTTGGCCACTGGTAGGGGTTCACCGCTCTCGAATCGCTTCAGACAGCTGGGGCACATATTCGTCGGGTCGTGGGGGTTGCATCTGAAGGGGCAGTTGGCCACCACCTCCACCTCAGGTAGGAGCTGCGAGAAGGCTCTGACGAGGGTGGATTTCCCAGAGCCCTTTGGCCCTGAGATCAGAACTCCGCCTATGGTGGGGTCGACGGCGTTTATGATCAGCGCCCTCTTCACCCTCTCCTGGCCGACTATCGCGGGGAAGGGGTAGAGAAGCCTTCCACGAGGCATCTAACCACCTATCGAGAGGCCTTCTCTAAAGCGGATCTGAAGGCCTCCCTAATCTCCTCTGGTCTAGCGGGCTCCTCGAAGCCTCCTCCTCGGGTTCGGTAGCCGACCGCCATGACGGCCACCCTGAGAATATCTCTGGTCTCAACCCTCATTCGACCTTCAAGGGCTGCGAGGGCCTTTGCCGCTCTCACAGTCGCTATGTCTGGTCTATGGCCGTCGACGTGTAGCATTATACAGGCTGAGGCCACAGCTCTGAGGATCTCATCGGGGACGATGACCTTGCTTAGGATCTCCCTCGCCTTGATGATCCTACGCCTAAGATCCTCCTGCTCCCCTCTCCATCGCTTCTTGAAGCCTATTGGGTCTTCTCCGAACTCGATGTTCCGCTTTATTATCTCCATACGCTGCCCCTCATCGTAGATGCCCTCAACGGAGATGTGGAGTGCGAATCTATCAGCTAGCTGGGGTCGAAGCTCCCCCTCCTCGGGGTTCATGGTGCCCACGAGAATGAATCGAGATGGATGGGCGACGGAGACGCCTTCCCGTTCGACGACGTTCCACCCTGAGGCTGCGGCATCCAGGATGCTGTCCGTTATATGATCGGGCAGTAGATTCACCTCGTCGATGTATAGGATGTTCTGGTTAGCCTCAGCCAGCAATCCAGGTTGGAGGGCTCTAACGCCCTCGGTTATGGCCTTCTCAATGTCTAGGCTGCCGATGACCCTATCCTCCGTCGAACCTATCGGGAGGGTTACCACCCTCATCTTACGCCTTTCAACTTCTAGGGGTTCCCCATTCTCATATCTCTCAAGGCAGCTCTCACACATATTCGTTGGATCATGCGGATTACAGTTGAAGGGGCAACCTCTCACTACGTCTATCTCGGGTAGTATGTCGGCGAGAGCTCGGACAGCTGTGCTCTTTCCCGTTCCTTTAGGCCCTCGGATGAGGACGCCCCCTATCATGGGGTTTACGGCGTTCAGTAGTAGCGCCAGCTTCAGCTCGGATTGGCCTACGATGGCTGTGAAGGGATAGACGGGCCTCTCCACCGACAAGCCGAGGTAGAATCAGATGGGCGGGAGAAAAACCTGTCGTCAGAAGGTTAGGCCGCCGAACTCCCTCCTAACCGCCCTGATGTGGAGGCCGATCCTCTCAGCTATGCTCAGATATTCGGGGTTTAGATAACATCCTAAGAGCTTTTCACCTCTGAGCCATAGGTTTCCCCCAATCCTTATCGATTCTCCCCATCCATCGGTGAAGATGGAGAGCTTTAGATTCGGATAGGCTTCCAGGAAGCTCTTCACGGCGTTCAACAGCTCCCCGTCGCCGTTTAGGAGGGCTGTCAGCCGCATGTGGGGGCAACCCTCCCACAGTTCCCCCTCTGATGGAGGTGCGGCCTCGCCCCTCAGCGTAGGCTCCTCCCCTCTGCCTCTAG
>JAPDJB010000055.1 GCA_029259285.1 Candidatus Bathyarchaeota archaeon
CGGTCTCCATCCTCATCAGAGGCGGCTCAGAGCGGATCGTCGATGAGGCTGAGAGGTCGATTCACGATGCGCTCTGCGTCATAAGGGATGTCGTCGAGGAGCCTAGGATCGTAGCTGGCGGCGGCGCCCCCGAGATCGAGATCGCTAGGAGATTGAGGAGGTATGCCGACACCCTGACGGGGAGGGAGAGGTTAGCCGTGGAGGCCTTCGCCGACGCCCTGGAGGTTATACCCACGACGCTCGCCGAGAACGCGGGCATGGATCCGATAGACGCCATCTCGGAGATGAGGTCGAGGCATGAGAAGGGGGAGCTCTGGGTTGGCTTGGATCCCTTCGCCGGCGAGGTCGCCGACATGGCCAAGCTGGATGTCTATGAGCCTATGCAGGTTAAGGCTCAGATGATGAAGTCAGCCACGGAGGCGGCGACGATGCTGATAAAGATCGATGATGTCATCGCCGCGGCGAAGATGAAGCCTCCTAAAAGGGGTGGAGAGACCGGAATGGAGGAGGAGGCGCTATAGCCTCCCAAGCTCTCCACAATGAGGAAGTCGAGATTCGGATAGGCCCCCCAAAGCTGACTAGGTTTGAGAAGGCGCGCATCGTCGGCGCGAGGGCCCTCCAGATTTCTATGGGCGCCCCAATTCTCATCGAGGTTCCTGAGGGAGTGAAGGATCCCATCGACATCGCCCTATTGGAGCTTGAGGCGGGGGTGCTTCCGATAACGATTAGGAGAACCCTCCCCGATGGAACCTATCAGGACATACCGCTTATAGCCCTCATCAAGCCTAAGGGGGAGGAGAGGTGAGGGATTCGGATTGGGAGGTGACGATGGTTGTTATGCTCCTCATCTCCATCGCCGTCTTCACTCTACAGAGGGCGCTGGGAATTCTGGATCCCATCTTCGAAGTCTGCGTCTTCCATCTCCCAGCCCTCCTCTCCCTTCTCCTCTACCTTAGGGAGCGTCTCTCAAGGGGTAAAACCCCTTTTTAAATCCCTGAGTCTTCTTGATCTAGATGCTGATCCTAACCAACTCGGATTTAGAGCGTCTCGTCTCCATGCGGGACGCCATAGAGGCGGTGGAGGAGGCCTTCGGGAAGCTGGCTCAAGGACTGGTGCAGATGCCTGAGAGGACGATTATGGCGGTGGGGGATGGCTATATCCTTCAAATGCCCTGCTACATAGAGGGTCTAGGCATAGCGACGACGAAGATAGTCTCCACCTACCCCGAAAATCCGAGGAGGGGGCTGCCGACGACCCCCGCTTGGATAGTGGTTAACGACGCCGAGACTGGAATGGTGGAGGCCGTCCTTGAGGCCACCTATCTGACAGCCCTCAGGACGGGAGCCGTAACCGCCGTCGCAGCCAGGTATTTGGCGCCGAGGGAGAGCCGCGTCGCAGCTGTCATAGGCTGTGGATTCCAGGGGCGTTTCCAGGCTTGGGCGCTGACCGAAGTCTTCCATCTTCAGACCCTCTGGGCCTATGACATCTCCAGGGAGAGGCTGAGGAGATTCGTAGAGGAGATGGGTGAACGCCTCGACGTTGAGATATTGGAGGCTGAGAGCGCGGCTCAGGCGGTGGGGGAGGCGGATATCATCGTGACGGCCACCACCTCTAAGGAGCCGGTTATACGCCGAAGCTGGATTGGGGAGGAGGCTCACATCAGCGCTATAGGGAGCTTCCAGCCGGATCACAGGGAGCTGGATACGGAGACGGTTAAGGAGGCGAAGCTAGTCGTCGACAGCCGTAAAGCCGCTCTGAGGGAGGCGGGGGACATCCTAATACCCATGAGGGAGGGAGCTATCACTGAGGATCATATCTACGCCGAGCTTGGGGAGCTCGTCCTCGGCCTCAAGCCAGGTCGAGTTGAGGGGGATGGCCTGACGATCTTCAAGAGCGTAGGCCTCGCCATCCAGGATTCCGCCGTCGCCAGCCTCGCCCTTAAGCGTTGGAGGGAGCATCTTGAATAGGGAGCTCCTCCTTGACTCCCTCATGTTTCTCTCCCTCCTCATGATTCTTACATGGCTTGTACTCCAGCTCCTAGACCTCCTAACCGGTATGCCCTGTTTCATCTACACCCGAATCTGGAGGGAGTATCTCCTCATCATCGGTTTAGTTATAAACGTATTCCTCCTGGCGGCGCGGAGGCGTAGATAGAGATTTATCCCTGAAGCCCCCCACCAATTCGAGGTGTCAAATCGAGATGGGGAGGTTCAACGTCGTCATAGACCGAGACCTCTGTAAGGGATGTCTACTCTGCGTCTACATCTGCAATAAACGCGGCGGAGGAATCCTAGCGGAGTCGGAGGAGAGGACGCTGCTCGGAGGAGCCTTGCCGAAGGTCATAGGCGAATGTATCGGCTGTCGATGGTGTGAACGCATCTGCCCAGACCTCGCCATAAGCGTGGAGGTGTCTCAATGCTGAAGCCAGGTAGACATCTCGTATTGGGGAATATAGCCCTAGCCGAGGGGGCGCTGAGAGCTGGATGCCGATTCTTCGCCGGATACCCCATAACGCCGGCGAATGAGATCGCCCACTATATGTCCCAGGAACTCCCCAAGGTCGGCGGCTATTATGTTCAGATGGAGGATGAGCTGGCGTCGATGGCAGCTGTCATCGGAGCCTCCTGGGCTGGGGCCAAGGCGATGACGGCGACATCTGGCCCAGGCTTCAGCCTGATGCAGGAGAACATCAGCTACGCCTATATGACTGAGACCCCCTGCGTCGTCGTCGATGTCCAGAGGAGCGGCCCCTCAACGGGTCAGGCGACGATGCCATCGCAGCAGGATGTATACCAGGCCCGATACGGCGCTCACGGAGACTATGAGGCAGTCGCCCTCACGCCCTGGTCTGTTCAGGAGATGTTCGACCTCGCCGTCAGGGCCTTCAACCTGGCTGAGAGGCTCAGGATGCCCATCATCCTGCTGGCCGATGGCATGATCGGCCATATGAGTGAGAAGCTGGTCGTACCCGAGGAGGTGGAGGTTGAGGAGAGGCGGAGGCCGAAGGGGCCTGA
>JAPDJB010000048.1 GCA_029259285.1 Candidatus Bathyarchaeota archaeon
GGTCCTCAAGGCCTGTCATGGGGCCGAGGAAGTAGCCGTGGTCTATGGGGATGACGAGCGCCCTTCCATCTCTCGGCTGGATGATCCTCGACAATCTATTTCGCATACCCCAATCCATGGAGTTCACCATGGGTATGTGGGCTTGAGGGCTTAAATCCTTCACCATGGCAGCCCTTATAACCCTCTTGGTTGAAGTGAAATGGGGTATGCGTCATCCCCAGGGGGTTCCTAGAAGCCTCAGCTACCCTGAGAGGCCGCTCTACGAGATTCTGGAGAACTCGGCGGTGAAGTATCCGTGGAGGCCGGCCATCATCTATTATGGCCGTAGGATCAGCTACTCTAAGCTCTGGGAGCAATCCCTCAGGGTAGCCTCCACCCTCGCTGAGATTGGCTTGGAGAGAGGAGATAGAGTCGCCCTGATGCTGCCGAATATCCCCCAATTCATCATCGCCTACTTCGGCATACTCGCCGCAGGATGCGTCGCAGCCCCCCTCAACCCCCTAAACCCGAGGGAGGAGATTCAACGTGAAGCCTCGGAGCTTGAAGCCGAGATCCTCATAGCCCTCGACAGATTCCTGGATAAACTACCTGAGGGGAGCTGGGAGATCTACCTCGCCGAGGCTGAGAGCTACCTCCCCTGGCATCTAAGAATCCTAAGCCATCTCAGGCGTAGAGGCTTGAGGGAGGGGGGAGACGCCCGAAGATTTAGGGAGCTCCTGGAGGCGCCTCCCAGGAGGATTGAGACGGAGATCAACCCCAGGGAGGATTTGGCGGTCATACTCTACACCGGTGGAACGATGGGGCCTCCAAGGGGTGTTATGCACACCCATTACAGCCTCATGGCCAACGCCCTCCAGACCTATCATTGGACTAGGGGTTGGTGGCGCTGCCATAAGCCCTATCCAGCTGGATGGCCCCACGTAGTCTCAGCTATCCCCTTCTTCCACAGCTATGGCCTAACCGTCGCTCTACATGAACCCCTCCTCGCAGGGGCAACATTGATTCTCGTGCCTAAGCCCAAAGCCGAGGAGATCATGAGGGCCATACAACGCTATAGGGCAACCCATCTACCCGCTACGCCCAGGATGATCAGGGAGATCGCAAACCATCCCAGAGTCGGAGACTATGATCTAGGAAGCCTGATATTATCTGTGACTGGGGGTGCACCCCTCGAATGGGAGACGGCTGAGAGATTCATGGAGCTGACCGGTGCAAAGCTGCATCACGGCTATGGACTAACCGAGGCCGGCCCCGTCACCCACTGCACACCAGTCAACAGGGAGCCGAAGCCAGGTTCAGTGGGTTTTCCGCTGCCCGACACGGAGTTTAGGATCGTCGACCTGGAGACTGGGAGATATGACGTCCCCTCCGGTAAGCCTGGTGAGCTGCTGGTTAGGGGGCCTCAGGTGATGAGGGGTTACTGGCGTCGACCTGAGGAGACGGAGAGGGCTCTGAGGGATGGATGGCTATACACGGGTGATGTAGCCATCCTAGATGGGGAGGGATGGCTGCGCATCCTTGGGAGACGGGGGGAGCGGATAGTGGCTGAGGGCCATGCCCTCTGGCCTGAGGAGGTTGAGGAGCTGCTGATGAGTCATCCAGGGGTGGAGGAGGCAGCCGTCGTCGGGGTGGCCGACCCAATGAGATGCGCCATGGATGTCCAGGCGCTGATAGTCCCCAGGGCTGGATATATGGGGAGAGAACTAGTCTCATCGCTTCTATCCCTATGCCGTGAGCATCTAGAGGCGTATAAGGTTCCGTCGAGGATCCTCATCGTCGAGGAGCTGCCGAAGACGTCTCTGGGCAAGATCGATCGGAGGAGTGTGAGGAGGCTGCTGGAGGCCTCACCTAGATTTGAGGGAGGAGAGGGTGAAGGCCCCTATGGAGAGGAGAACCGTTAGGGCGCCTGGGGGGAGGTCTAATAGATAGGAGAGGGCGAGGCCGAGTATTAGGAGCGTCAGGCTTAGGAGGGTTGAGAGGATCATCACCGCCTTCACGCTGTGGGTGAGCCTGAGACTTATGGAGGAGGGGATCGACAGCAACGCTATTGTGAGTATGACGCCTACAGCCCTGACGAGAACTATGACGCTGAGGGAGATTAGGCAGAGCAGGGCGATGTAGAGAGGCTCAACGGGGACGCCGACGACCTCCGAGAACTCCTCATCGAAGCAGATGTGTAGAAGCTCCCTGAAGAAGAATGCGACCACCATTAGGATTATGAGGTCGAGGGCTGCCATCAACTGGAGCTCATGGGTTGGAACCGTCAGGATGCTGCCGAAGAGGTAGGCCGACAGCTCTGGGACATATCCCCTCTTAAGGGAGATGAAGAGGACTCCTAGGGCCATTCCAGTGGCCCATAGGATGCCTATGGCGGCATCCTCGCTCACCCTCCCCCTACGGGTTATAAGGGCCATCGCCAGAGCTGAGGCGAGGCTGAAGGGTATGGCTGTGAGAAGAGGGTTTAGGCCGAGCAGGATGCCGAGGCCGATGCCGCCGAAGGTGGCGTGGGAGATTCCCCCGCCGATGGAGACTATGCGCTTCACAACGACGTAGGCCCCCACGACGCCGGAGGCTACGCTCACCAACAGCGATGCCAGGAGGGCGTTTCTCAGGAATAGGGGTGGAGGCATCAACCTCTACACCTCCAGGGGAAACCCCGCTCCAAAAGTTCTATCTCATGCCTATAGGCTTCTCCCAGCCCCCTCAAAACCTCCTCCCTCGATCCATAATAGCTGAGCCTGCGGTTTAGGCAGGCCACTTTCTCCACATAGGTTGAGACAGCGGCGATGTCGTGGGAGACTAGGAGGATCGCCATCCTCTCCTTCAGCTTCACCAGCAGCCGGTATAGCGACTCCCTCATCTCGGGGTCTATATTCGACATAGGCTCGTCGAGGAACAGTAGCCTAGGCTCCCTCGCCAGGGCCCTCGCCAGGAGAACCCTCTGAAGCTCCCCGCCGGAGAGATGTCCTATACGTCGATGGATATGCTTAGCCATGCCCACCGTCTCCAG
>JAPDJB010000129.1 GCA_029259285.1 Candidatus Bathyarchaeota archaeon
TACTACACCGTCATGGATGACATAAGGGATCTCGACTGCTATCTCCTCGTCGTAGACACCGAGGGGATAAGCGTTGAGTCAGCCGTTGCTGGGAGGAAACTGACCGCGGAGAAGGTGGCTGAGGCGATAAAGGAGACGGGCATAGAGAAGCTCGTCGATCATAGGAAGATCATCTCACCTGGATTGGCTGCGAGGATAAGCGGCGAAACCGAGGAGATATCAGGCTGGGAGGTCCTCGTAGGTCCCAGAGACTCGTCGGGGATTAAGGATTTCATAAAGAAGAGGTTCTACGGCGAAGGCTGATAACCCCCTCTTTCTCTTCCACCAGGCCCTCCTGGAGAAGTCTCTCTAGATGTCTCTCAACGGTTCTCGGGGCTTCGCAGACCTTCAGATCGTTGACGAGCAGCCTCTTCAACTCATCCACCTCCATGGAGCCTCTACTCTCCAGCTCCCTCAGGATGTGGTCTCTCACCGTTGGATGGCCTATCGCCTCGAAGAAGGCTTCGACGAGGATGTCTCCAGCCTCCTGCATCAATGGCTCTATTGGGTCCATGGATGCTAGGCAGTAGTGTTCATTCCCCTCGTTGGAGTGCTCCTGCATTATCTTCTCCTTCAGGGCCATGGGATCCCTGTAGGGGTGGGAGATGAGCTTCTCCGCGACGCTCCTAGCTGAGCCGCAGGGGGTGTCCTTCAAAACCTCTATATGCTTTATGATGCCCTTAGCCTCGTCGAGTTCAACCCTCAGCTCTGGTCTCCCCATCTTCTCCAGCAGCCTTGAGATGTAGGGGTCTTCACTCTCCTCTAATATGCAGTAGGGCTTCGGAAATTCGCAGTGTATCCCCAGCTTTTCAAGGTCATCCATTATTGTTTTTAGGCCTTGAGGTATCCGCTCCCTGTCGTCGAGGGGGTATAGAACCGCTTTGGCCTTGAGCCTCTCAGCTATTGGGGGTATGAGGTCTCCGAGCAGTGGATGGATGTCGAAGACCAGCAGCAGATCGCATTCGACGATGGGCATGCTCTTCGGAATATACCTCTCAGGCTCCTCCCAGAGATTCTCTAGGACATTCGGCTCGTCGGGATGCTCCTCCTCTATCGTCTCGGGTTGGAGGTTGTAGATGTAGACGATCTCCCCTCCGAAGCCGTGGTAGGCGAGGTTGTCTATGAACTGCTCCCCCGCTGGACCTGAGTAGATGATGTATATCCTCATGGCTCCTCACCTAGGAGTTCGAGGCAGCGTCTCACACCCTCAACGGCGTCCTCGGCGTAGGCGTCGGCTCCGATGCTCTCGGCGAACTCCCTTGTTACGGGTCTGCCTCCGACGATGATCTTAACCCTATCCCTCAGCCCCCTCTCCTCCAGCGCCTTTATGACCCTCCCCATGTAGGGCATCGTCGAGGTCAGTAGGGCTGACATGCCGAGGATGTCGGGCTGCCACTCCTCAACCGCCTTGGTGAAGCTCTCCTCGTCGACGTCTATTCCGAGGTCGATAACCTCGAAGCCACTCGCCTGTAGCAGGATGGCCAATATCGACTTCCCTATGTCATGTATATCCCCCTTCACCGTCCCCAACACCACCCTACCCCTCCTGGGGCCGCCTCTCCCCCTGCTTAGATGAGGCTTTAGAAACTCTATAGCCTTCTTCATATTCGACCCTGAGACGATGAGGTCTGAGGTGAAGTAGCGCCCCCGCTCATATCCCCGACCTATCTCGTCCAGGCCTCTGGAAAGCTCCTTGAAGATCTCGTAGGGATCGACGCCCTCATCGAGGCGCTCCCTACAGAACTCGATTATCTTCTCCCCCTTGAAGTCGAGGAGCATCTCAACGATGCCCCTGACATCGAGTCCGCCTAGCTTATCACCCATCTTTCCTTGATGAAGGATTGCTGATGAATTTAAACGTTTAGTTGTGTTGAAAATGAAAAATTCACATCTTATAGTGGAGGATGAGGAGGAGAATTTAAAGAAGATTTATAAACCACATGGATTCGTTATCCGACGAATGGGATCTCGATGGTTGTGAAGATCGTCGTAACGGGGAGGGGTGGAAGCGGCAAGAGTACCTTCACAGCCCTAACAGCCAGATGTCTAGGGGAGATGGGCTATGGGCATCTACTCGTCGTAGACGTCGACCCCGATGGAAGCCTCGCAGATATGCTCGGAGTAGACCTCGAGGCTGAGGGGAAGAGAACCATCTCCGAGATACTCTACGATGTATTGGAGAAGAGGCTCTTCGCAAAGATGGTGGGCGCCACTGCCTCCGAGAAGCTGGAGCCACTCCTCTTCGAGGATGCGTTATATGAGGGGGACAGCTACTTCGACTTCGTCTCCGTCGGCGTAAAATGGTCTGAGGGATGCTACTGCGTCCCAGATCGAGCGCTGAGCGAGGTTATGGAGCGATGGGCTGAGAACTATGACGCAGTCATCATCGACTCACCCGCCGGAGTAGAGCATCTAAACCGACGGATCACGAAGAGCGTCGACGACGTCTTCAACATCCTCGACCCCTCTAAGAAGAGCTTCGACAACGCCTTCCGGTCTTATAGGCTGATGAGGGAGCTGGACATCGAATTCAAGAACTACTACCTAGTCGGCGGATACCGCTTCCCAGCTGAGCTGGAGGCTATGGCTGAGGGGCAGCCCTTCCCCTACCTCGGCAGGATCGAATACGATGACCTCGTCTACCAATACAACCTGGAGGGGATGTCTCTCCTAAAGTTGCCAGAGGACTCCCCAGCCTACGCCTCGGTGAGGAATATACTGCGGAGGGCGGGCTATGGGCCTAGGCCTCCACCCCTCTCGGAACTCCTTGGGGTTGATGGCGATGAGGGATAGGGGATTCAAGCTCGCCGTAGCCGGTAAGGGAGGAGTGGGTAAGACCTTCATCTCGGGAACCCTCGCCAGGCTGCTAGCCAGAGACGGGTATAGGGTGTTGGCCGTCGACGCCGATCCAAATATAAACCTCGCCTCCACTCTGGG
>JAPDJB010000122.1 GCA_029259285.1 Candidatus Bathyarchaeota archaeon
CTGCGACGACGGAATCTCCATCCATAATCCGATATAATTGCCATGCCTCCCCAACATCGGTGCCCCTCCTCTTGAAGATATACCTCAATCGGCCATCATAGATGAAGATGTATTCATCATCTGAGGGATGCTCCAAAACCCAGCTCATGGAACCACCTCCAACCCTATCCTCCTCAGATAGGCCACCTTGAAAAGCACCCTATCGCCGAGAGTTCTGAGCTGAAGGGCTACAACCTCATATCGATGACCCATCCACTCAACCTGATCGTCCTCGTCGACGAGGCTGTCAGCCTTGAAGTAGCCGACTCTATCATCCTTCTGGAGCTCCCCTGCGGGGAGGATGATCTCGCCTACCGCTGCGTATCGATGGACATGCTGGATGAGGGCCTTCTCCTCAGCCTTGAGGCTCCACTGATAGCGGGGTCGTCCATACTCATCTACGCCTGTCTGCTCCCTGCCGTAAATCTTAACGGTGTCACCCCTCAGCTCTATGAGCTCCTCGACTCTGTTCACATGCCTCAATCTCTCTGGCTGACTAATCAACATTATTGTGAAGTTTCCACTGTGATTTTTCCACTGTTGTTAACTCTCAAAATTGTTTTTAAACTTCTCTTTCCACTATGCCTTTTGGATATGCAGTTTAAGGCTTTCAAGTTGGCTCCGCTCCTGGCGATGCTATTCTTAGCCATGGCCTTACCCGTAGAGGCTGAAACGCAGACGATTTTCCACGACGACTTCGAGGGTTCAGCATTGAATGAGCATAGGTGGCCTTGGCAGTTAGTTCTAAGTGGAGGCTCGATCTCGGTGGATGGAGGCCTATTGACGTTGACATACGCCGATGTTCGGAGTTCTGGTAAGCTGCGTTATGGTGAGTGGATATTCAAGGTGAGGCCTCATCAGGCTGATAAATCCATTTGGCTGCAGCTTGCCTCGGAGTGGGACAGCGATGGCCGGATGGGTGTCATAAGAGTTGAATTCAGCGATATAGGTAGTCTCAGGCTCTGCACCTACGACGGGGTTGATAGTTATGTGTGTGATATGGGTTCATACTCCGCAAATAGATGGTATGTGATCCGAATAGTCTGGGAGGAGGGGAGGGCTCTCTGCTATGTGAACGGAACTTTGAGGGGTGTAAGCACCCAGCACATACCATCAGGCCTTCTCTACATAGACCTAAACAATTGCATAGAGAATGGAAGCACGATAGATCTCGACTACATCACCCTCGAGAGCGACTTAGAGGCCCTCTATGACAGGCCGATTCTCACCTGGTTTGAGCGGGGCTGGGTTCCAGACGCCTCATGGAATGATGACACCCTGACCTATACACTATCCCCCCACCTTGATGTCTGGATGCCTCTCAGAGTCTACATCCCCATCGAGAAGAGAAGCTACCTCTGCGAGGTCTACATCGGAGGAGTGAAGCATACGGACATCCGGTTTATGAGATGCAACAGAACACTCTTCATCAACAATCCATCAGGCTCGGATACCCTGGAGATCAGGCTCGTCGACCCCGAGCCTTGGATGGTGCAGCTCTACTATTCGCTGCTGCCCCTCGGCATCGACATCGGAGTCCTGCTCAAGGCCTATGACCGCCTCAAAGCCAAGTGGAAGCCGCTTCCATGGATGCTGCTCGCCATCTTCCTCCTGCTCCTCGCCTTCGCCATCTACCTCGCTGTAAGGCTGCTCACGGGGGTGAGAGTATGATGGAGGCCCACATCGTCGCATTTCTCGGAATCTTCACCGGCGTATTGCTGCGAACACTGCTCCCAGCCATCAGAAAGGCCCTGGAGAACCCAGAATTCAAATGGGATCACACTTACACGGGGACGGCCCTAACGGCGATCCTCGTCGCCATACTGGTCACCCTCAGAGCCTATCCAACCTTCGCAATTCCGCAGGGCGGAGCCTTATGGGTGTTTAGCCAGGCCATGCTCTTCGGCCTGGGCCTGAACAGCCTCATCAACGAGGCGTATAAGTGGCTGGAGCCAACCTCCAGCCCCTTCATGGGCCATAAGGGAGGTGATGTGAGGTGAGCGCCGTAAAGGGTTGGAGGGGTGCGCTGAGAATAGCGGACAGCGAGGCAGATCTAGACACCGCTTCGGATGAGCCATACATAGAGAGGGTGGAGATAAGCGTCGACGGAGGCCTTGAAGCCCTCTATGAGCTGGGAAGCCGATTGCCGAAGGAGATCAACGAGGGCAACGTCTCGATGAGTGTGCGCATCACCAAGAAGATGGTGGACAATACCTGGGCCGGCTACGCAGGTGTGGGTCAGAGCGATATGGTTCCGCCGACGAAGTATCTCGGCATCTATCCCATGGGCTATGAGGCTGGGAAGCCGAAGATCATCTGCCGAGGGAAGTTCACGAGCTGGAGGCCCAGCATCAGCCAGGACGGCTACGTCACCGAGACCCTGGAGTTCATCGTTGAGAGCCTAACCGTCGGCGTCCTTTAGGGAGGCTAAGCCGAGATGAGCGCCGCTAAGGGCTGGAGAAGCCGAATCATCATCCAAGGCTCGCCGGAAGACGAGGAGATGATAGGCTCACCGGCCTCGGATGGTCAGACAGTCTTCTATACCAGAAACTTCCCAGTCGTCGACGCCCTGGGTCAGATCACCGACGATGAGGCTGAGATCGTCGTGAAGAAGAATGGCGTAGCCCTCGACCCAGCGACCGACTACACGCTGGAGGGAGCTGTGGGCCGAATAACCCTCACATCCGGAGCCTCCGAAGGCGACGTGTTGACCTGCAGCTACTCCTATAGGCATATCTTGGCCTATGGCATCAGCGGCGAGGTCACCCTTGAGGGCGGCCTCGAAGCCATCTACGCCCTGGATAGCCGGCTGCCGAAGGAGATTCTGGAGGGCGTCGTCAGCATCAGGGGCACCCTCGAACGCTACATGGTGAGCAGAGACTTCATCGG
>JAPDJB010000066.1 GCA_029259285.1 Candidatus Bathyarchaeota archaeon
GGTTTTCCTCCGCCTCCTCCCCCTATGACCTCAGCTAAGGCCCTCGCCAGCCTTCCGGCGTGGACTCCCCTCTCAACGGCCTTGTCTCCGGCTTTGACTATGAATCTGCCATCGATCTCTGAGAGGAGGATGGCGACGACGTTGGACTCCCTCTCAGCGAGGGCGTTCCCCACCTCTATGAGGTAGTTGAGGGGAGTCCTCTCAGACTCCATTATGAGCTTCAAGCCCTCCACCTCCTCCGCCTCCCTCAGCAATCTCTCAGCCCTCGCCGCTGAGGCCTCCCTCATAAGGGCGTTGAGCTCCTTTCGAAGCCTCCTAACGTTCTCAAGGGTGTTGACGACGGCCTCTGGGAGCTTCTCCATCGGTGCTCCAAGGGTCTCTGAGGCTTTTAGTAGGAGCTCCTCTCGGTGTTGTATCTCCCTCAGTCCGTAGGGGCCGACGGAGTAGAGGAGGCGTTCAACGCCGTCCTGAACCCGCTCGGTGGCGACTATCTTTATGATGCCCACCTCATGGGTGTTTTTCACGTGTGTTCCGGCGCAGGCCTCCACGTCCCAGTTCTCGATCTCGACAACCCTTATTTCGCCGCCTGGGACTGCTCCACCCTGGTATAGCCTGAAGCCGTATCTCTCCTCAGCCTCATTTCGGGGCATCCATCGGCATCTCACCGGCCTCGCCTCCCAGATGACCTGGTTTGCCAATCGTTCTATCTCCTCAATCTCCCCTCGGGTCAGCCTCCTGTAGTGGCTGACATCCAGCCTGCTATGTTCAACCCCTTTCTGTGTTCCCGATTGCCAGGCGTGGAGGCCGAGAACCCTCCTGGCGGCTCCGATGAGGATATGCGTAGCCGTGTGACTTCTCATTAGGGCGTATCTCCGATCCCAATCGATGAGGCCTCTCACCTTGTCTCCGGGTTTTAGGGGGTTTTCTCCCTCAACCCTGTGGACTATCACCCCCTCCACCATCTGGGTGTCGATGATCCTCGTTTTCAAGTCGCCCTTAACCAGCCATCCGGTGTCCCCTGGCTGGCCTCCACCCTCGGGGTAGAAGGCCGTCTGGTCGAGGACTACATACTCTCCGTTGAGGACTGCCAGAACCTCGGCCTCGAACTCCCTCATATATGCGTCCTCATAGTAGAGGGGCCTGGTCTTCGGCAGACCCTTCACATCGATGTGGGGCTTCTCCTCCATCAACTCGGCTGCTGCCTCCGCCATGTGTCTTCGGGCTACCCTTGCGTAAAAGTCCTCTGGCGTCTCAACCCTGACGCCGAGCTGGGAGGCGGCTTCGCTTACGTCTTCGGGTGTCAATCCATGGGAGTCGTAGAGTTCGACGAGTGTCTCAGCATCCAGCCTCTTTCTTCGCCTCAGAAGCCTCCTGACGAGGCCTCCACCCCGCTTAAGGGTTTCACGGTATTTGCCGAGTTCCACCTCCACCATCTCCAGTATCTCATCCCTCATCTCCCTGAGCTGTGGGAAGTCTCCGCCCCAATAGTCTATCTGGGCCTCCACCAGGTCGAGGAGCTTCGCCTCTATTCCAGCTCTCCGGAGCATCCTGTAGGCTCTGCGGAGAAGCAGCCTTGCGAGATACCCCTCTTTCACATTCGAGGGGACGACGCCCTCCGAGAGGAGGAAGACGAGGCCCTTAGTGTGATCCAAAGCCGTATAGATGGCCTCCAGGGGTCTGAGGGTTCCCAGAAGCTCCTCCCTCCCCATGCCGAGGATCTCAGCCAATCTCCCCCTCGCCTCGAGGAGCTCCTCAGCCCTTGAGATGCAGGAGTGTTTAGCCGCCTCAGCTAGCAGGGCCTCCTCGACGTCTATGTCCGCCTCCCTGAGCAGTTCGTCGAGCAGTGAGCCATATATGGCGTGGAAGGCGCTTGGCGAACCCTGGCTGAGCCAGCTCCACCGCTCTATGCCGTAGCCCGTGTCCACAACCCTACATGGCATAGGCTCGAGGTGATCGTCGATGACCCTATACATCATGAAGACGAGGGTTGAGACCTCCAGCCCTGCGACGCATCCCTCCAGGTCGTATCCTGCGTTGCCGCCTCCAGACCAGAGGCCCTCCTTATAGGTGACCATCTCCGATGGGACGCCCAACTCATCGCAGAGGAGCTCGTGATGATACCTAACCGTCTGATCCTTCCAGTAGATCTGGGGTTTGCCCTCATAGTTGAAGGCATGATGCCCACCCATCTCGAAGATGGTTAGGTGCCTCCCGAAGGTTGGGCCTACGAGGTCTATGTCCTCAAACCTCATACAGGGCTGGCTGACGACGAGGGGGTTATGCGGCGGAGGTATGACGCCTTCGATGACGTAGGGCTGAAAATCGACGATGCTGGCTATGGTGACCATAAGGTCGTCTCGCCATCTGGCGACGACGGGGTAGGGCCTAACCCTGCCGTGGCCATGTCTCTCGAAGAAGCTTAGGAATCTTTCACGCATCTCGGAGACCGTCAGCCTCGTCTTCATAGGCGAGTTGCCGATGAAGGTGTAGTGAACACAGGGGGCGTCTCCGCAGGTCTCCTGATCAGGGTTCTGGGTCCAATAGTGGCTTCCGCAGATGGGGCACCTTTTCCTTATGAAGCCGTTCTCCTCAAAGAAGGGTAGTTTAAACTCGTCTGGTGGAACCTCCAAGACGGCCAGCTCCCCACCGGCCTTAGCCGAAGAGGGCGCTGAGCCCCTGGAGGTCTTCCTCTTCCTCCTCCTTCTCCTCCTCAGCCTTCTCCTCAGGCTTCTCCTCTTCCTCCTCCTCAGCCTTCTCAGGCGCAGCGGCTGGGACGGCGGCCGTCACAAGCGGAGTCTTCAACGCCTCATCGATGTCGATCTCCGAGAGGGCTGCCACAAGGGCCTTAATCCTCACGGAGTCAGGCTCTAT
>JAPDJB010000109.1 GCA_029259285.1 Candidatus Bathyarchaeota archaeon
CTATACAGCAGGCCAACAACACTATACGGCTCTGCTGAGCAGCCATGTCGAGGCCGCAGGCCCCCCGCTTCCCCCGTGTTAGGTCGCATTTACCGAAGGTGCAGAGGCAGCAGAGATCGCAGAAGGGCATGTAAAACGGCCTATAACGCCTCAGCAGCTTCAAGTCCCAGTCTCTCAGCTCAGCTATGCTTGGGAAGGGCGTCGGGCCGATGGGCTCCTCAGGTATCTCCTCCACAACCCTCCCGATGGATATCTCCAATCCCTTGAAGCGTCCTAGGGCCGTCTCCAGCTCGTCGAACTTAACCTTAACGCCCTTAACCCCCATCTCCCTTCACCAATGCTGAGATTTATCGCATCATCTACCCTTTCGTTTTGAATTAAAGGTTTTGTCGAAACGATCATCGACAGATGTCTACTTATTACGGGAGAAAAAGAGGGTGTTACTCCTTGAAGTGGGGTATGACCTCCCTACCGAAGAGGTCGATGCTCGACCTCACCTTAGGCCCTAGGGGTGAGCCGGCGACGAATTGGGTGACACCCATCCTTGAGAGGGCCTCGATCTTCTCTATGCAGGTCTCGGGGGTTCCGCAGATGGAGAAGGCCTCGATCATCGCATCGTTGACGGCTCCGAAGGCGTCGGCCCAACGCCTCTCGGCCAGCGCCCTCTTGATCTCCTTAGCCGCCTCGACGGGTATGCCGTGGCGCTCAAGTATCTGGGGCGGGCTTCCGGCGACGATGAAGGCGACGACGGGTATGGCCGCCTTCCTAGCCTTCTTCTCCTTCTCAGCCACCGAGAGCGACGTGTAGGCGGCGACGTCGATGTCGCTTAGGCTTCTGCCAGCCCTCTCAACGCCCTCCCTGACATGCTTCATGGCCTCGGCGATGTCGTCGGGGTGGGAGGCGTTGATGAGAACCCCATCGCCGAGGGCGCCCGCCAATCTAAGCATCTTCGGCCCCTGAGCGCCGATGTAGATGGGGATGGGCTGTGGAACCTTGAAGTTGAATCTCGCTCCACCCCTCGTCCTGAAGACCCTCCCCTCATAGCCGCCCTTTTCACGGGCCACCATTCGACGTATGATCTCAACGGCCTCCCTCACAGCCCTCAGCGGGGTCTTCATCTCCAGGCCCACCATCTCCAGCGTCGTCCTGTCTCCGGCTCCTATTCCGCAGACAACCCTTCCAGGGGCGATCTCGTTTAGAGATGCCACAGCCTGAGCCGTCATCACCGGATGCACCAGGTAGGGATTCGTCACTCCAGGCCCCAGCTTTATCCTCTCCGTGTAGTTCGCTATGAGGGTGAGGGTGACATAGACGTTTCTGTTGTTGAAGTGATCCGTTATCCATACGTGGTCGTATCCCAGCTTCTCAGCCTGGATGGTGTAGAAGACGGTTCTCCAGTATAAGTCCATGGGGACGAACTCTATGCCGAACCTCATCCCAACACCTCCCCCCTCAGCCTCTCTAAGCCATATTCATCGAGTATGCCTCTAAGCCCCTCAGGGTCTACCTCAGCAGCCCCCTCCAGCAGCAGCTCCAAGCCCTCATCACCCTCCAAGAGCTCCCCGAGGCTCCATAGCTGTAGAAGCCTCTTCGCCTTGGAGCTGGGCAGCTTCACACCCTCCTTCGCCTCCAATAGGAGGTCGATGAGCCTCGTCGCCAGCTCCCCTCGCAGCTCAGCGGGTATATCCCTCAAAGCCTCCTCCGAGACCATATCAAAGTTAGTGGAGGTATGGAATACTTAACGATTCCCAACCTTCATAACGCCGTTATAAAAATTCCAGGATGTTAATGGAACCATTAACAACCCAGCCGAATACGGTAGCTAACCCATAAATTCTAAACCTCCTCAAGGACATCGATGATCAATTAGCTTTAGGATATTTAGGTGGACTACCCACCTAACCGCTCCTCGATGATGTCGAGAAGTCTCCTAGCGATCATCCTCTTACTCGTCTTCGATGTAGGCGAGATGTCATCTTGGGGACTCTAATTAAAGGTTGGGTTAGAGGGCGCTCACCCGTTCCTCCAGCTCCGATAGTCTCTCCTCCAGCTCCTCAAGGCGCTCCTCGAAGCCCTCCATCTTCTCCAGCAACACCTTCAGCTCCTCTTCGATGTCCTTCAGCTTCTCCTCCAGGCTCATGGCAACCCTCAAGCCGACTCTCCTAACAGTCTCCTTATAAGTCTACCCCTCCGCTTAAATCCTCAGAAGGGCTGCTCGATGAGCCTCAAGACCTGTCCATAGTAGTCTGGACATCTGCTCAGCGTTATCTGATAGAAGGTTCCGCTTCTATCCTCCACCTCCTCCAGGATGCCCCTCACATATCCTCTCTCACCCTCGAAGAGTTGAAGCCTAAACTCCTCGACGTAGGAGACGATACGCCTCACGGCGAGGGGTTCAACCTCACAGCTCATCCCCTCCACCTCTATGGGATAGACGGCGGGCATGAAGCCGGCCTCCTCGTCGGAGAGAACCCTGAACCAGGCCTCCACCATCCCCAGAGACCTGATACGCTCCGTCTCAGGGTATTCATTTTTGATCTCGCTCCACAGCCTAACAGGTTCGAACTCCACCTTCACGGTTCGCTTCAGGCTCCTGGAGTCATAGACGGCGTAGATGAGTTTACGCCTCTGATACCACCCATACTCGCATTTAGGGTAGAGTCTAAACCTCCAGTGGTATGGCGGCATCTCTGGAGTCCAGGACTCGAACTCGTTTCTTAGAGGGGCTCCGCCGTAGAGGGTGTTGAGGGTCTCCCTAAGTTCCTTGAGGGGC
>JAPDJB010000133.1 GCA_029259285.1 Candidatus Bathyarchaeota archaeon
TAGGTATAGGAGTTTTATCGAGGCTTTGATGAGGAGGGAGGGGTGGAGGGCTGAGGGCGTTGAGGAGGTCGTTGAGAGCGTCTCAGCGCTCCCCGAATACCTCGATGGATAGCTGGGAAATGCTTTTTATCGCAACTCGCTGTTAGAATTAGAGAGCTTCTAATTGAGGAGGGTTTAGGGATGGGTGAGAAGATGGAGGAGTATATGCAACGGCTTCAGCAGGCCATGGCCATCCTGAACAGGGTGGCCGAGGATCACACCACGCCGAGGAATATCCGTCGAACAGCCCGTAAGGCCTCGGAGATACTGCTGGATGAGAGCCTCACACCAGCTGCGAGGGCGGCTAACGCCATAGACCTCCTAGACGAGATATCCCAAGACCCCAATATGCCGATGTATACGAGAACCCGTATATGGAATGTCATCAGCGTCCTGGAGGGCATTAGGGATTAGCCGCCCTGTTCAGGAAGATTTATCTCCCCTCCAATCTCTTTCCTGAGGGGATGTCTCTTGAGTAGGAGATACTTCGAGCGAAGCGTCGAGTTTAAGCCTCCGAGGGTTAGGAGGGCGGCTGCCTTAGCCATACTCCTCATCATCATCGTTGGCTCCATACTCCTCTTCAGCGTCGGCCATATAGACGTCGGCTACGTCGCCGTCGTCGTCGACCCCGTCTTCGGCTCCACCAAGGCTGTGGGAGATGGAAGCTACGCCAGATACTTCTTCAAGCCTCCATGGGCCAGCGTCTATAAGATCTATGTGGCGACGGACAGCGTCCACATGTGGAGTGAGGGTGGTCAACGAGGCGAGTTCCCAGCCGTTGAGACCCTTACTAAGGACGGCTTGGAGGTGAAGGTGGATATCACCGTCCGATGGAGAGTTCTCCCCTCGGAGGTCGTCCACCTCTATAAACGCTTCCCCGCGCTGGATTGGAGGGAGAAGGCCATCATACCGATCATCAGGGAGACGGTGAGGAACCTCATCGTCCAGTTCGACGCCATAGAGACCATAGAGAAGCGTGGAGTCATCAGCGCCATGCTGGAGGAGGAGCTGGTGAGCGCCTTCAAGGAGGAGCCATCCATCAAGGGAGCCATCATCCTAGAGGGCATAGACCTCAGGAGGATAGCGCTGCCCGACGCCTTCGTGAAGGCGATAGAGGCGAAGCTGGCGGCTGAGCAGCTGGCCATAGCGGCTGAATACAACCGGACGAGGATGCTGGTCTTGGCCAACGCCACCGCCACATCCCAGATCATCGAGGCCCAGGGCCTAGCAACCTCAAGGCTCATCATAGCCAACGCCACCAGGAGGGCGATAGAGATTATAGCCTCGGAGGAGGGTGTGGATGTCGGGGAGGTGACAAACCTATACTTATACCTGGAGACGCTGAGGGAGGTCGCGGAGAGGGGTGGAACCATCATCGTCGTCTCGGGGGAGGAGAGCCTGATACTGCCTCTTCAGACGAGATGAGAATTCAGAGGCGCCCCCTAATCCTAGGCCTCTACCTGGATGAGCTGGCCCTATTGGCTGTCTGCCTCCTCCTCGACTTCATCGAATATCTCATACCACCACTATTGGCCCCCATGGTTGGGGATATCCTAGACTTTGTGGGGCTGGTCTTCGCCGTCTTAGCCTTCTCATGGCTCGGCTTCATCACCCTCCTGGAGCTGATACCAGGTTTCGATGTCCTTCCCTCCTTCACCATCACCTGGTTCACCTGGTATCTGATGCGGGAGAGACGGTTGGAAGCTGAGTTGGAGAGGGAGCTTGAGAGGTGGAGGTAGATGTCTCGGAGGCTGATCGATACCCACGCCCATCTCGACGACTTCGATGAGAGGGAGCCGATCATTAGGAGGGCTAGGGAGGCCGGCGTCGACGCCATAATAGCTGTGGGGGCCAACATGAGGGCTTGTAGGCTAACCCTCGAATGGGCTGAGGCCTATCCAGGCTACATATATCCAGCCCTCGGAGTCCACCCCACCGAGTGGTTTGAGGAGGATGTGGAGGAGACCCTCAGATTCGTCGAGGAGCATCTAGATCGCTGTGTGGCCGTCGGCGAGATAGGGCTGGACTATTGGAGCAGGGAGGCGAGGAAGAATAAGGCCGTGAGGCGGAGGCAGAGGGAGATATATGTGCGACAATTGGAGATGGCGGTGGAGCATGATAAGCCCGTCTCAATACACAGCAGGGGAAGCTGGAGAGACGCCCTAGACCTGCTGCTGAGGCATGGCCCAGAGAGGGCTGTATTCCACTGGTATTCAGGCCCCCTAGACATCTTAAAGGAGCTTCTAGACGCTGGATATTATATCTCGGCCACCCCCGCAGCGGAGTATAGCAGGCATCATAGGGCAGCCCTACGGGAGGCTCCGCTGGAGCGCATACTGCTTGAAACAGACTCCCCAGTGGAGTATCGCGGCAATCCCTCCGAGCCAGCTATTCTACCAAAGGTTGCCGAGGCCCTAGCGGAGTTGAAGGGGGCCTCTATTGAGGAGATCGTTGAGACAACAACTCGAAATGCGGAGAGGTTATTTAAAATCTAGAGAGCGTAGGTTGTTGTAGATTGACCGCCTCGTATAGACGCCTCATCTTCCGACCGACAAGGAGGATATTTGAAACGCCATCACTCCACGGAGAGCTCAGCGAGGATTTCGTGAAGAAAGCGCTGGAGTACTACAAAAAGAAATTGAGAGAAATGCTTTAAATTTCCACACATTTTTCTGCAAC
>JAPDJB010000094.1 GCA_029259285.1 Candidatus Bathyarchaeota archaeon
TCCTTGTTTATGAGCGGTAGGTATACGAAGCCCGCTATGAGACAGAAGTGCATTATATGGTTATGCGTGAATGATTGAAAGGTCGTTATGATCCTTATGGTCCTCTCGCCGCTCATTCTTTCACCTCCTTCCTGCTAGCCCAGTTGGCGACTATCATCGCCACCGATATAGCCGTCACGAGGGCTATCCCGATGTAGCCCAGATCTTTCACTAACTGTCTACCCTTGGTCATCAGCGTGGAGCTTACGGGCTTCTCTTTGTGAAGGATCGGTTTGAGTGGCACACTCGACAGGTATATCACGGAAGTCCCTCCCCCGACGAAGCCTTCGCCGCGCCACATGTGCTTGCCCGAACCCTTCGCCCTGACAAATAGTTCGTTGAGCTCTCCGAATACCCTAGCGTGGGTCGGGCAGGCTTCGACGCAGGCCGGTAGCTTCCCTTCCTTCAACCTATGCTCACAGAAGGTGCACTTATCCGGGATCATCGTGAGCTCGTCCATGTATCTGGCGTCGAACGGGCAGGCCATTATGCAATACTTGCAGCTTATGCACCTGTCCCCATTTATCAGGACTATTCCATCCTCGTTCTTGTAGCTGGCCCCGGTCGGGCATACGTAAACGCAAGGAGGGTTCTCACAATGCCTGCATATGTTGTGGTAGAAGAAGGTTCTGACCTTGGGGAAGACCCCGACCTCGATCTCCTCCACACTCGTCCTGAGCTTCAGATCCTCGAGCCTCCCCTCCTCCATGGCTTTTTCGACTTCGGGCCCCAGATTCTCGGATATGCAGGCCGCTACGCAGGCCCCGCACCCGACGCATTTATCGAGGTCTATGACCATGCCATACTTCGTCATCCGATCACCTCTTCACCTTCACCAGAACCTCCTCACTCAAAGCGCCTCCGACTATCGGCCCCCACTGAAGCGGGACGAGCTCGTTGAGGGCGATTCCCTTACTGGGCCTGAACTCCAGGAGCTCGGATCTCTGCCCGAACGCCGGCGGGACGTATACGGTATCGGGCCTTATCCTATCGGTCACGTGGACCTCGGTCTTCAGAGCCTTTCCGGTGCCCAGGGACTCTATGGTCACGAGATCGCCATCCGATATCCCCATCTTCTCGGCAACTTGCCTGTTCATCCATATCCTGAAGTAGTTCTTCCTCGTCAACCTCTTGGAGAGCAGGGGGTTGTCGGCGGTAGATGAGTGGGTCATCGATGGAACCTTGCCGTAAACGAGGTAGAAGACGCCCTTCTCCGGATCCGCCTTACCGTAAACCTTCGGAGGCATCCAGAACACCAAGGGATTCTGCCCGAACTTCTTGAGCAGGAAAGAGTATATCTCGATCCTTCCAGAAGGGGTTGCGAGCATCCCCTCTTTGAGCAGTTCGAGGTTCTCCTTTCTCACCTCCTCCTCGCCCTTCACCAGGATGTAGCCCTTCTTCCTGAGCTCGGAGTAGGATATGCCGTATGAAAGGGCTTGGGCCTTCTGAATCCCGACGATCCCCTCCCTCTCGTAGCCCCTCCTAAGCGCTTCTGGATCGGTCTTGAGCAGGCTTCCTAGGATCTTGAAGAACTTCAAGTAGTATTCCTTTCCGATCGCCTTCATGAGCTCCACCGCCATAACCTCGAAAGACAGGCAGTCGTAGAGCGGCTCGACCGCCTTGAACCTGGTGTAGAAGCCGGAGACGGGGACGTATTCGATCTCGTGTATGTGCTCGTCCCTCTCTAGGTAGGTGCAATCGGGCAGGATTATGTCGGCGTATGCGGTAGTGTCGGATGGCAGGATGTCTATGTCGACTATCGCATCCACGTTATCGCTACTGAAGGCCTCCTTCCACTTCTCGGCCTCCATCTGGGTCCTCATCGGGTTCGCGCCCAGTATTATCAGGGTCCACTTGCCCGGAACGCTCTTCCCTCCGACCTTGTAATCGAACTTTCCGGTCAAGAGGTCGTAGAAGGCCTGATAGGCCCAACCGAACGGGTAGACTATGATCCCCTTGCTCTTCATCCATTGGCTGAGCGCATCGGATTCCGGCTTCAGGAATCCCTTCCACCAGACGTTGCGAGAGGCCTCGACGCCGGAGCCCGAGAAGAGTATGCCCCCCCTCGTCCCGATCGATCCGACCAAGGCATTCAAAACGCCGGCAACCCTCCATATCAGGGGGGAGTTCACGTGCTTGGGATCGTGCCAACCCGTATCTATCGCCGAAGGCCTGATGGTCGCGAACTCTTTGGCTATCTTCCTTATCTTATCCGCCGGGACGTCCGTTATTTCTTCGGCCCATTCGGGCGTGTAGTCCTTTACGGATTCTTTGAACGCCGAGAAGGCTGTAGTCAGCTTGGACCCGTCCTCGGCCTCGAACTCGCCTTCTAGGGCGGGCATGGATGCCTCCTTATGGGGGACCGCCTTCCCTTTGTAGAGGTCCCAGACCAGATACTCGAACCTAGAACCCCTACTCGGATCCGGGAAGACGGAATAGGGCTCTCCATCCTTCAAGAGCATCGGGGCGTTGGTGTACTTGGCCAGATACTCTTCGTCGTAAAGCCCTTCAGACACTATGACGTTCGCCATGGCTAGGAGGAATGCGAGGTCGGTTCCGGGCCTTATGGGTATCCATTCGTGGGCCTTCGTGGCGGTTTCGCTGAGCCTGG
>JAPDJB010000034.1 GCA_029259285.1 Candidatus Bathyarchaeota archaeon
ATGCGAAGCCTATCTCCTAACCATCTGGACGAGGCGCTCTATGATAGGAGGGAGCTGGTGAAGACGTGGCTTATGAGAAACACCGTGCATATAGTCTCCTCCAGGTTGCTACCCCTCTATCGTAGGGCGCTGCTGACGGTTCTCTTGGAGAGATGGAATAGATGGGCGATAAGGGTTGGAGCTAAGGCGGAGGTGGATGAGTGGAGGCCGCTCTATCGGAGGGTGCTGAGACTTCTCGATGATGGGCCGCTCACCATCAGGGAGATGCTCACCCTCCTAGGATGGGGAAAGGCCGATCGCCTCCTCCTCAACAGGGTGGTGAGGGAGATGAGCCTCATGGGGATGCTCTGCCATGCAGGGGCTTTGGGGACTTGGTATCATGCTGCTGAGTATCGATTCGCCCGCATAGACCGCTGGCTTAAGCCGATCCCGCTCCAGATCTCCGAGGAGGAGGCGGGGAGGGAGCTGGCGAGGAGATATCTAAGGGCGTATGGCCCCGCCTCCCCTAGGGATTTCGCCTATTGGTCAGGTATGAGGGTGAGGGAAGCCAGGGAGATCTTCGAATCCCTCAACCTGGTGGAGGTCGAGGTGGAGGGGGAGAGGCTTCTACTACTCGATGAGGATGTCGATCCGCTGCTTGAGGCCTCGGAGGATGAGGGCGCTGTGAGGTTACTCCCCGCCTTCGACTCCCTCATCATGGGTCATAGGGATAAGAGACGTCTAATTCCTCCAAGATATAAATCCAGAATATTCCTCCCAAGGGGAGATGTGGCCGCCACGCTTCTATTAGGCCATCGCATAGGGGGAACATGGAGCTTGAAGAAACAGCGAGGAAACCAATGGCTCCTCACCCTCTCACCCTTCAGACCCCTAACGAGGGGGGAGAGGGAGGGGATAGAGGGCGAGATAGAGAGGCTTAGAGGCTTCACGGGTTTCGAGATAGAGGTTCAGTGGCGGCAGTCGAAGGAGCACTCCTAAATCCATTATGTTAGTGGGGTGGATGGATTAGGGCTGAGACACCTATTATTAGGGCCGTGTAGAAGGCGAGGATGAGGAGTGTCTCCCTCCCCGTCTCGGGCCGCTCCTTCCCGATGAGGATTCTCGATGGAAACCCGATCAAGTTGGAGACCCCTCTTGGGAGGGGGAGCATGAAGGGGGTTGAGGCCTGATATTTGACATATCTCTCACCCAGCTTCTTCCTCATCTCAGCCTCCTCCATCAGGGCTGATGCCGTGATGGTTAGGGCCATGATGAGCCATGGGAGGGAGGGGGCTGGATAGTATCCTCCTTTGACGGGGGTGAAGATGAAGCGGTCGTAGATTAGGAGGCCGTAGCTCCAGATTAGGAGGCCGAGATACTGTGGATGCCTCGAATATCGATACATCCAGAAATCTATGAGGTCTCTTCCGATGAGCCTCCCATAGAGCCAGGTCTGGGAGCCGAGGAATAGGGTTGCAGAGCCGAGGGAGATGAGCAGATTGAAGATGAATCGGTCGACGTGGCGGGGAGTCGGGGAGGCGGAGAGGAGGCTGAGCAGTATTCGGAGGGGGATGTAGGGGAGGTAGACTGCATCGGCGGCGTCGAGGAGCTCCCCGAAGAGTTGAGGGCGATTGATCCATGGGGCTTGGATAAGCTCCATTAGGGGGAGCCAGACAACTCTGAGGACGCAGAGGCCTGCGAGGAAGAACATCGTGGATGCGAAGTAGCTGAATGTAGGAAGGTAGAGGGCGAGGGAGCCGAGGGCTGAAAGCCTAAACCATCTGAGGAGGAAGCCGAGTATGATGAGGAGGAGGAAGAGGATGAAGCAGAGATAACCAAACGGCCTCAAAGCCTCTATGGCGGCCTCAGCCTCAACCCAGTTAAGGCCGTAATCCGGAATCCAGCCGAGGAGAAACCTGTGAAGCCTATGGGGGAGGATCAAGGTGGAGTAGAGGAGGGCGCCGACGAAGAGGGCTGAAAGCACCGAAGCCGCCGTCAACTTCGAGTAGTCGAGGGGCTGAGGACTCATCAAATGAAGAGGGAATCGGAGAGTAATAATTCCATGGATTAGAACAGCACCCATAACCCCTTTTAAATCTCCACAACATTTTCTCATCGATGAGAAATGGCTAAGGGTTTCAGGCTTGAGGGGGTCATACCGGCGCTTGTCACCCCCTTCGACGAGCATGAGGAGTTCAACGAGGAGGCCTTTAGGGGACTCATCGATTGGCTCATAGAGCGGGGAGTCACCGGCGTCGTCCCCTGCGGGACAACTGGGGAGTTCTCGATGATGACCAGGGATGAGCGTCGAAGGGTTCTAGAGGTCTGCGTCGACCAGGTGAATGGCCGTGTTCCGGTTATAGCTGGAACAGGCTGGACGGCTACGAAGCTTGTCATCGAGGAGACCCAGTATGCGAAGGATGTTGGAGCCGATGCGGCTCTCATCGTCAACCCCTACTACCTTAAGCCTAAGGGTGGAAAGGGCATCTATGATCATTATCTCGCCATCGCCGAGGCCGTTGATTTCCAGCATCTATCTCGCCCCTTCTGGCGAGTTCGAACAGCTTCTTCAATCCCTTCCTGTTCTCGTTCACTCCAGAAGCCACATCTTCGATTACATCGATAACTTTCAACTTGTTTGTTACGCAGTAGCTCA
>JAPDJB010000103.1 GCA_029259285.1 Candidatus Bathyarchaeota archaeon
GTCGACGAAAGGCTGAAGCTCGTGAAGGAGTTCTCGGGCCTAACCGAAGAGGAGGTCGAGCTCCTGAAGAGCATGTCCGCCCTGAGCATCGAGAGGGCGGATAAGATGATCGAGAACGTGATAGGCGGGATCACCTACCCTTTGGGGATAGCCACGAACTTCATGATAAACGGCAGGGACTACCTGATACCAATGGCGATAGAGGAGCCTTCGGTGGTCGCCGCCGCGAGCAAAGGCGCGAAGATCGCCAGGGAAGGCGGGGGGTTCAGGGCCTGGGCCGACGAGCCCGTGATGATAGGCCAGGTCCAGGTCGTTGGCCTGAAGGATGCGTGGAGGGGTAAGGTCGAGGTCCTGAAGCTGAAGGAAGAGATACTGAAGAAGGCGAACGAGCAGAGCAAGACCCTGTCGAAGCTGGGGGGAGGGGCGAAGGACCTCAGGGTCAAGCTCCTGGAGACTAGGAGGGGCGAAATGCTGGTGGTCGAGCTGCTGATCGACGTGAGGGATGCCATGGGCGCCAACGTCGTGAACTCGATGGCGGAGGCCGTTGCGCCGATGATCGAGAGGGCCACTGGCGGAAGGGCCCTGCTCAGGATACTCTCGAACCTTTCGGACCTGAGGCTGGCGAGGGCGTACGCCGTATTCCCCAAGGAGTTGGTCGGCGAGGAGGTCATCCAAGGCATACTGGACGCTTACGAGTTCGCCAGACGCGATCCCTACAGATGCGCGACCCACAACAAGGGGATCATGAACGGCATCGTAGCCGTCGCCATGGCGACGGGGCAGGACACCAGGGCCCTTGAGGCCGGGGCTCACGCCTACGCTAGCCTGGGGGGATACAAGCCACTTACAAAATGGGAGGTGAACTCGGAGGGCGATCTGGTAGGCAGCATAGAGCTACCCTTGGCCGTCGGGATCGTCGGGGGCTCGATAAGGGCGAACCCGATAGCGGAGATATGCCTGAAGATATTGGGCGTAAAGAGCTCGAGGGAGCTCGCCGAGGTTATGGCATCCGTAGGCCTGGCCCAGAACTTCTCGGCCCTCAGGGCTTTGGTGAGTGAGGGGATACAGAGGGGCCACATGAAGCTCCACGCGAGGAACCTGGCCGTCTCGGCGGGGGCGAAGGGGGAGCTGATCGACAGGATAGCGGAGCGGATGGTGGAGGAGGGGAGGGTGAGCTTCAGCAGGGCGAAGGAGCTGCTCGAAGAGCTATCGGAAAAAACTTTTTAGGCTCATCCAACCCTTCGATCAACGGGCTCGTGGCGCAGCATGGATAGCGCGGCAGCCTCCTAAGCTGTAGGTCGTGGGTTCGAATCCCACCGAGCCCGCCATCGAACCTTTGAGAGCTCGATGCCGAAAATAAGAAACGTTAAATAAAAATCGAGGAAATAATGTTATACAAAATTGATAGACAAAAAGGAATTATGGGAAATAATGAAAAGCAAATGGAAAGACATTTGGAATATATTGTTTATTTTGACGCTTTTATGGATGATGTTTGGTTGTTGGCAATTTTTAGCAGGGTTTTGGTGGTTAAAAGGTTGTCTGGGACTGACGTATGAAAATCCGATCACGATATTTACCTACTGGCTAGTTCACGACTCCCCCTCTCATTTGGGATATAATCTCGCTTGTGCTTGGGTGGTTTCTGTATTATTGGTTTATCTCATATCTATTTTCGAAACAGAATCTTTAGAAAGAGAAGGTAAAAATAAGCAAATTGTTGGTTTGGTTCATATAGTATCTTATATATCTCGTAACTTAAAAATCGTGTATCTATCGTCGACGATTAGTGGAGGGCCCATAGCTGCTCTTCTTTTCCTTTTGCTCAGACCAGAAGGAAAAAGTGGTGGTGGCTCAGGCATAGTTTACAGTTTCTTAGGATTGGTAATCTTAGTTGCTATTATCCTGTTCATCCCATCTCTAATTTCGCGTAAACCTGTGTTATGCCTCCAGAGTGGAGTTATCGCGGTGATCCTTCTCTACTTCGTATTCACAAGTAATATAGGCGTGCACCATGCCTTAGCTTTAATTTCAGGACTTTTCTCTCCCATCCTCGCCTACGTATGTATCTATATAGGCAGAAAATTGCGCGGCAGATAGAGCCCTTCCCTCAAAGGTCGCCTTATATATCCTGAATTGGTGATCCGTGCGACATGGACGAATCCGTCAGGGTCTACGCCATCCAGTTCCTCTCGAAGGCCGCGATGATGTCCTCCTGGCTCTTCATACCGGTCATAGCCGACAAGCTCGGCATCCCTTACTTCGAGATAGGCCTGATAGGAGTCGCCTACGGCCTCTCCATGTTCCTCTCCTACTACTTGTTCGGGAGGCTCTCGGACATGATGGGGAGGAGGAAGCTCTTCATCGAGCTCGGGTTCCTGGTCTCTTCCTTGGCCTACGCATCCCAGCTGCTCATGCGCGACTTCGTATCCATGCTCCTGATTCAAGGGTTCGTCGGCTTCTCCATAGGCATATCATCCGGCCCTCTGGTCGCCTACGTATCCGGGTTCGAGAGGTACAAGAGGGAGATAGGGAGGATGAGCGGCTTCGGCGCCTTGGGGTGGGGTTTGGGGAGCATAGCCGCCGGCCTGATAGGGGATTACGGGCTCATATTCCTCATGGGC
>JAPDJB010000114.1 GCA_029259285.1 Candidatus Bathyarchaeota archaeon
GGAGACGGCCTCGCCAGCCTCCTCAGCCGCCTTGGCCGCAGCGGCCACGTCGCCCGCCAGCTCTGAGACATCCTCCTTAACTCCGGAGATGTCCTCCTTTAGACCTGAGATGTCCTCCTTGACGCCGGAGACATCCTCCTTCAGGCCGGAGATATCTTCCTTGACGCCTGAGATGTCCTCCTTGACGTCGGAGATGTCTTCCTTCAGGCCGGAGATGTCCTCCTTCAGCCCTGTGACGGTTTCGTTGAGTTCCACGATGTCCTCCTTATATGCCTCAACCGACTCCGCGAGGGTGAAGGTGCCGTTGGCGACGACATCGCTGTCCTCTAGCACCTCCCAGCTCCAGGTTCCCAGCGGCGCATCGGATGGGAAGGTGTAGGCGCTCCAGAAGCCTGTTGGTATGACGTGTAGCGTACCCACCTTGGTGTAGTCGTCCTCCGTGATGGATATGGTCCAGTAGAGGTTGTCGTCTGGGTCGTAGACCTTCAAGGTGTAGGGGTTTGCGAAGCTGGACTCGAAGGTGAAGCTTAGAACCTCGTCCCTGCGGAACTCGGTCTTGGTCGGCTCAACGTTCAGCACCTCCTCGATCACCGTCAGGACAGCCTGCGCATAGAGGTCGTTTTCGTCGGTGCAGTTGATGTAGTAGGTGCCAGGGTCTAGCTCTGGGATCTCGAACCAGGCCTCAAAGTCGCCGTCACTCGTGGTCGTCACAGCCGTTTTATTCTTACCTGAGCCGACATAGACCTCTAGATCCCATTCCTCGTCCACCTCGCCATCAGCCGTGACGTTGTAGATGACCCACTCCAGCTCAGTGCCCGACTCATGTGTGAAGTAGTCTCCCGTCACGGTGACGTTGTATCCCGCCGGAGCCGTGTCGGGGTCGAGGGTTATGGTTGTTGAGTGGGTCACCGTGAAGGGCACCGTCACCTGTATCTCGGCGTCCACATCCCAGAAGATGACCTCATAGTCGCCCTCTGGAACCGTCGGCAGAGTAACCGTCTCCAGGAAGGTTCCATCATCGTCTACGGTTCCATCCTCCACGAGGACTGTTCCATCGCTCAGTGAAGCATTCCACTCGCCGCCCTCGGTGAAGCCCCTGCCCATGAGGGTTAGCTCCTCACCCGTCTCAGCCTCATCCGGCGTGACTACGGCGATGATGAAGCTAACCCTGAAGTCCTCCTCAGCGGATAGGCCATACTCATCCTCGGCGGTGAAGGTGTAGGTGGCGTCGTCTAGAGCTGGGACGGAGAAGGTTCCACTGAAGGTTCCATCCTCCTCCAGCTTAAAGGTCTCAGACCAGTCGCTGTAGCTGAGCGTGACCTCAGTGTCCTCTATCTGGGTGAAGTTCTCACCCTCGATGGTGATGGTATCGCCAGGCGCACCATACTCAGGCGTAAAGGTGATCCCAGGCAGACCCGTAACCTCGAAGTCGGCTGAAGCCGAGACGGTTCCATCGTCGACGGTTATCTCATAATCACCGGTCTCATCCACCACGGGGATGATGACCTCCACCGTGAACTCCCCATCGCTGTCAACCGTCACATCCTCATCCTCAACGAAGGGGCAGGTGACGCCATCGATAGTGATGTCGCCCTCTTTTATGGTGGCACCTGCTGTGAAGCCCTCACCCCTTATCTCCACAACGGTTCCCGTCGGACCCTCATCGACGCTTAGCGATATGACGGCCCCGATCTTGAAGGTCTCCGTGTCATAGTTCCCCTCTCCATCGAAGGCGTAGAGCGCATAGGTGCCGGTTCCCATATCCTCCTCGTAGGGCACCCTCACGGTTCTGCTGAAGGAGCCCAACTCATTGGTCTGGATGTTTGTGGCAAAGACATACGTTTTGTTTTCCTCATCCTCAAAGTAGTCATAGGCACAGGTGACCTTTGCCGTAAGATAGGGAGCACCCGGAGCGGTATCTAGAGTAACTTCCAAGTCTCCGGTGACGTAGTCGATGGTTCCCTCTCCAATGCCTCCCTTTAATGTTCCATTACCCGCATCTGTTAACATCCCAACTCCAGCAGCCTTTATTACAAAGGAGCCAGGCTCAATTGGCACGTTCTCAAGAGTCGTCTCAACAGTCGTCTCAGTTCCATCCCACTTCTTTATTAAAGTCACATTTGCCACTTTATTTCCCGCCGGAGAGGCGACCAGGAGCAGGGCGACGTATTCCTCGTCACCGAAGCCATATCCGTCGACGGTTACGCTGTCACGCTCCAGGCCGGAGGTGATGGAGGGATCGATCAAGGTGAGAACTGTGAATTTCACCGAATAGAAGTCGCTGGATTCAACATCCTCAACCCAGATGTAGTGTGTCCCAGCCACGGCCTCAGGGACATCGAACCAGATCTCGAAGGTTCCATCTTTGTCAGCCTTTGTGGTGTTCAGTAGGCCCGCCTCACCATCCCAGTCCTGAACCAGATCCCAGTAGAGCCTAACCTCCTTTCCGGCGGTGACGCCGCTGCCCTTAACGACTACCGTGTCTCCATAATCGCCCGAGGTTTTTGCATTACCCTCGGTATCCTCAACAGCCGTTATTGTTATGGTGGCATGAGCCGGAACCGCTACCATTAAGGTTACAAGTAGC
>JAPDJB010000007.1 GCA_029259285.1 Candidatus Bathyarchaeota archaeon
GGCGGCGCAGGGCGCTTAGGAGGATCGAGGAGGCCATCGCAGCCCTCAGGGGCTCGGCCTAGGTTAATGGAACCATTAACATCCTGGGAAAATTATAACCCCGTTATAGGCCCGAAAATGATTTAACCGACCGCTGGAAACTTAAGTGATTTAAAGAGGGGTCTAGTATGCCGACTATAACCATAGACTATGAGAAATGCACCTTCTGCCAGACCTGTGTAAGCACCTGCCCTATGGGCGTCTATGAGGTTCAGGGGGACAAGGTCGTCGTCGCAAACCCTGATGAATGCGTCGTCTGCAGAGCCTGTGAGGCAGCCTGCCCAAATGAGGCTATAACCGTCGAGGAGTGAAATCCCATCCTTTTTTAGGCCTCTCCACGACTTTTATCCCTGGAGGATGGGATAAATCGATGGCCAGCATATTAGAGAGGGCTGGGGAGATTAGGAGGCGCGGCGGGGGACTTTTAGAGGCCATCGACGCCTTCCCAGAGGGCTGCAGGGAGGGTGTAAGGCTGGGCGAGGCGGCGGAGCTTCACGGCCTTGAGGGCCTCAGGCCTAGATGTATTGTGGTCGCCGGCATGGGTGGATCGGCGATGGGAGGACTCCTCCTACGAGATTGGCTTCTCGACTCATCGACGCCTATATACGTCTCAGCCGGCTATCATCTACCAGGCTTCGTTGATGATGAGACCCTTATAATAGTTGCAAGCTACTCTGGAAATACGGAGGAGACCCTCTCAGCCTTCGAGGAGGCCGTGGAGAAGGGATGCCCCATCCTCACAGTCACATCAGATGGAGCGCTGGAGAGGCTGTCGGAGGGGAGGGGTATCCCACTGATCAGGCTCCCCACCGGCTTAAAGCCTAGGGCATCACTCCCCCAGCAGTTCTTCTCCATGGCCATAGCCCTTAGAAGGATCGGCGTCGACGCCCCCTGGCATGAGCTGGAGGAGGCTATAGGGATTCTTGAGGAGCTTAAACCGAAGCTGACTCCCGAGACCCCTCCGGAGGAAAATGAGGCTAAGACTCTAGCCCTAAAGTTGAAGGGGTTCATCCCTCACATCTATGCCCCTAGACGTCTGGGGGCGGTCGCCTACAGGTTTAGAACCCAGCTGAATGAGAATAGCAAGCTCCCAGCCTGCTCGACACCGCTTCCGGAGGGCTTCCATAACGCCGTAATGGGCCGCGAGGGGCCTGAAGAACTGCTGAGTAGGATAGCGGCCATAATACTCAGGGATCCAGGTGAGGAGTCTAGGCTGAGGGGTAGGATCGACGCCTTCAGGAGACTCCTCGAGGAGAGGTTTGGGAGAGTTCTAGAGCTATGGGCGTGGGGTGGGGGACTCCTATCCAGGATGCTGTCAGCCCTCTACATCGGCGACTATACATCGGTCTATCTCGCACTCCTCTACGGCTTTGATCCATCCACCACGGAGTCCATAGAGATTTTGAAGAGGGTGGGGTGATGGCTCAGCCTCCACGGAGGAAGCATAGACTATCCATCGCCATCCCCTCCTCCCTCGTATCAGAGATACCCCACCTGAGGGAGAAGACGGCTACAATAGGTCATATAGGGAGAGCAGCCGCCCTCTTCAGGGTCGACGACATATACATCTATAGAGACCGCCCAGATGAGAGTCGACTGATAGGCCTCATCTTAAGATATATGGATACTCCACAATATCTACGGCGACTCATGTTCGGGATGATGGCTGAGCTGAGATACGTCGGCATACTACCACCACTGAGGACGCCTCACCATCCATTGAGGAAGAAGGCTGAGGAGCTTGAACCTGGAGAGGTTAGAGAGGGGCTAGTTCTATCAAGTATTCGAGAAGCCTACCTAGTTGACATAGGTGTAGATAAGCCGATAAGGGTGAGGGGGAGACCTCCATCGCCGAGGGGGAGGGCGACGGTGAGGATCATCAAATCCGGCTCGGAGCCTGAGGGCATCTTCATAGATCGAGAGGAGGTCGAGGTCTATTGGGGATTCGAGATACATCAATATAGGAGGGGCGTTGGGAGGCTATCTGTGGAGGGAGGATTCGACCTAGCTATCGCCACATCTAGATATGGAGTCCCCTACCCCATCGTCGAGGGGCAGCTCAGGGAGAGCTGGAGACGGTCGAAGAGGATCCTCATAGCCTTCGGATCCCCCAGGAGGGGATTAAGGGAGCTTCTAAAGGGTGAGGGACTCACCCTGGAGGAAGCCTTCCACTACACTATAAACACCATCCCAAACCAGGGATGTGAAACCGTGAGGACGGAGGAGGCGGTCTACGCAACCCTAGCCCTCATAAACCTCCTAGAGGCTGGGTAGTATGGCATCGAGAGATGAGGAGACCCTAGAGGCGGAGCTGAAGGGTAAAACCCTACTCGTCTACCTCTACCTCCTGAGGAGTAGGAAGAACACCGTCGGCGTGAGGGAGATTCAGAGAGCGCTCGGATTCAGGAAGGGGGAGTTTAGACTAACCCCAAGCTCTCATAAACGGATCTAGCTCTGGATCAGTTCATTCCCAGATCCCTAGCTTTTTCCTTTTTTTATCTGTGCCGGGCAATTTACCAGTAAAAAGGGAG
>JAPDJB010000153.1 GCA_029259285.1 Candidatus Bathyarchaeota archaeon
GCCGCTACTCGAAGTAGGAGGGGGGAACCATCGACCTGCCGCTCTCCTCTCTGAGGGCCTTTAACTCAGCCTTGATCTCGTTGTGTATCCTCCAGAATCCCTCTGGCATATCTGGCTCCGAGCCATAGAACTCCTCGATGCGTTTCATCCTCTCCAGAAGCCTGTCGATCCTCAGTGAGAACTGAAGCTCATAGTCTTCACGCCTATAATCCTTATTCAACGCCTCCCTGAATAGGGGCTTTAGGTCTTCGTATCTCGGTAGGTATCCGACGGGGGTTTTGAGGGCGTCATACTCGTTGTGTATACGCCCCTCAGCCCATAGTATCCAGACCTTCTTATCAAGCTTGTCGTTGAGGTATCGGCCCTCATGTTTTAGGAAGTAGTTGGTGGCGTAGACCCTTGGAACCCTCTTAAGCCTCCGTCCAAACTCTATGTAGTCGCTGAGATACTTGCCGACGGGGATGACGAGGAAGTCGAGCATGGCCATGGGGTTGATCTTCCTAACTCCAACCTTCTCCAACGCGGCTGGAGTCGTCTCGGACTCTATGGTGGCTCCGATGTAGACGCCGTGCTCCCAGTTGAAGGCCTCGTATATGGGGACATTCGTGTCGGAGTCCCTCCCACCGAAGAGGATTCCCTCGACGATCACCCCCTCAGGGTCTTCGAGTCTCGGATCGACGTTCTCCAAGTCTCTGAGGTGGAGCGTATATCTGGCGTTTGGATGCGCAGGGGGTATGGGGTTTCCCTCCTCGTCGAGCTTCCCCTCCCACCACTCACCTGAGTGGTTTATCCCCCTCTTGGGGAGTTCACGCCCCATCCCAAGCCAGTAGGGGACGCCGTCGACGACGAGGACATTTGAGAATATCAGCTCCTTGGGGGTGGTGAGGGCCTTATAGATGACGGGATCATCGACGGGATTCACGTCTTTGATTATGCCGAAGATTCCGCATTCGATGTTGACGGCCCTCACATTCCCCTCCTCATCTATCCTTAGGTAGGCTATGTCATCGCCCACGATGGTGTTTCCAGGGAGCATCGCCGTAGAGGTCTTTCCACAGGCGCTTGGGAAGGCACCCGTGAAGTATGTCACCCTACCCTTCCCAGGTGGGTGAACCCCCATGATGAGCATATGCTCCGCCAGCCACCCCTCCTGGTGAGACTTGTATATGGCGAGGCGGAGGGCGAGCTTCTTCAATCCGAGGCTGTTTCCGGCGTATTGATTGTTGACGGAGTAGACCTTGCCGTCTATCAGGTCGATGTATATCCGCCTCTTATCGACGTTCTTCGAGCATCCCCTCTCATCCAGCTCTCCAGCTGAGTGGATGAAGGCGAAGAAGTCGCTGGATCCCCTCAGCTTCTTAAACTCCTCGTATCCGGTTCGGTAGAGTAGATCCTCGCTGTGGGCGACGTAGGCTGAGTCGGTCAGCTGTAGGGCGCAGATGGAGAATCTTGAGCTTCTCGGGCCGAGGCAGAAGAATCTGACGAGTAGCTCCTTCCCCCTCATCGCCCCGTCTAGGAGTTGATGCACCTCCCTCAGCCCCTCATCTCGATCTATGGTCTTGATCCAGGGGCTTATCCTCATCCCTGGGGGTAGGAGCACCCTTGTGTTCTCCTTATCCCTCGCCTGATCATAGTAGCCGTCATAGTGAACCGTATGCCCCTCCATCTTCAGCCTCATCTCCTCTCCGTTCCTGATCGCCAGCTCCCTGACGTAGGCGATCTCATCGGGATCATCGGTGATGATTGAGACCTTCGCCGGCTTACACAGCCTCACATACCTCTCAACTATTCTTAGGACATGGGGATTTCTAAGCTCCTCAAGCTTAGAATAGTTTTCATCCCCTATGAGTTCGCTGATAGAATCGGCCATCTATGAAAAGAGCTGACCGAGATTTAAAAGGCTTCAGCCTCAACCTCCTCGGCGGAGGGATAGCCAAGCTTACCCCAAATCCCTTCAACAGCCTCCACCAGCTCCTCCACGCATCCATAGATTCCCTCATCGAGATGCCTCAGGATACGCTCCAGGGGCACAGCCTTCGAGGGGTGAACCCAGCATCTCCAACGTCCACACCGCTCCATCAACTCCTCTCTGGAGGCGGGCCAATCGTCGAAGCCTCTCAAGGCCCAGGAGACGGCGTCGGGGCCGAAGGGGGAGGGTGGAGGCCTCCCCTCCCTCAGCAATATGCTAAGCCGATAGGCATCCCGATACATAGCATAGTTGTTGAAGAATACATAGATCCTCCCAGCTTCCAAGGCCTCAAGGCGGCGGTGGAGCTTCAGAAGCTCGGCGTTCCTATAGGTATACTTCAAATCGTATCCAGGGAGGCCGTGAAGCCTGAAGTAGGCGACGTCACCGACATAATTTCTTGAGTTGTAGAGAGTCGACCAATTTTACTGGAAATGTGAGTATTGAGTGTAAGTGCTTAACCTTCAAATGTTATGAGATTGTGAGATGAGTAAATTACTCATACTCACTTAACTTCCT
>JAPDJB010000030.1 GCA_029259285.1 Candidatus Bathyarchaeota archaeon
TGAATGCACCCCCTTCGACACGGATGATCCCAGCCTCGTCCCCGAGATGCCCCTCTTCGGCGAGGGCTATGAGCTGCTTGTCACCGGCTCATCTCATAGGCCCTCTGGGAGGAGGGATTACACGCCGAAGTATATGCAGAGGAAGATCTGGAGGATTAGGGAGAAGGTTCTGAGGGCCGAACCCGAGCTGAGGGACGTCGTCGAGTACGAGTTGGGGGATGCCGAGGTGACCGTCATCAGCTATGGGGCCTCAGCTAGGCCGAGCTATGGAGCCGTCAGGGAGGCTAGATCTAAGGGCCTTAAGGCTGGGATGCTGAGGCTTAGAACCCTATGGCCCTTCCCAGAGGAGGTGGTCTCGAAGCTGGCTGAGGCTGTGAAGTCTATCATCGTTGTGGAGATGAATATGGGTAAGGTTATGAGGGAGGTGGAGAGGGTTGTCTGTGGACGATGTGAGGTTTCCCTCGTCTCCAAGGTTGGAGGCGTCCTCCCCACAGTCGGGGAGGTCTACGACGCCATAAGGAGGGCTGTGAGATGAGCGTGAAGCCCCTAAGCTACTATCGTGAGCGATACATCCGCTTTCAGCCCTCACCATTCTGTCCAGGATGTGGAAACGGCATCATCCTAAACTGCTTCGTCAGAGCAGTAGATGAGCTTGGCATACCTCAGAGGCAGATACTATGCGTCTCGGGTATAGGATGCTCAGCCTGGATTCCCAGCCCAAACTTCAGGGGCGACACCCTTCACACGACGCATGGAAGGGCCATAGCCTTCGCCACCGGAGCCAAGGTCTACAACCCAGACCTATACACCGTCGTCTTCACGGGAGACGGCGACGGAGCCGGAATAGGGGGAAACCACCTAATACATGCTGCGAGGAGGAACATCGACATCACCGTCATCCTCGTCAATAACCTCAGCTACGCCATGACCGGAGGTCAGATAGCTCCAACGACTCTCCACGGCCTCAGAACCACCACATCGCCATATGGAAACCCTGAACACCCCTTCGATCTGGTGAAGCTGGTCGCAGCGGCAGGAGCCACCTACGTGGCGAGGTGGACAACCTACCACGTCGTGGAGCTTACCCGAAGCATAAAGGAGGCCCTACAGCACAGGGGCTTCTCCTTCATCGAAGTCCTAAGCCAGTGTCCAACGCAGCAGAGACGCCTCTTCGGCTTCAGAGACCCCATGAGGAGGCTGCCCAGCAGGATCATGGAGATGTTCGCTGAGAGCACCTACATCAGGGGCAGACCCCAGAAGGGGAGCTATCTATACGCCCTCCCCCGTGGGGAACCCGATGAGGCTCTGAAGGCTGTGGAGGACGCCTTAAAGGGGTTGGAGGCTTCTGCGAGGCTCGTCGATCACATCTCCTATGGGAGGGTTGTGAGGGTGGACTCTGAGGATCTTGAAGCTGTCTCGGAGAGGCTGAGCCATCTAAGCGCCGTGGAGCGCTTAGTCGACGCCCTGGAGGGTAAGATCGAGCTTGGAGTCTTCGTCAGGGAGTATCGACCCGAATTCACAGAGTCGCTTAGGATGCTGATCGAGAGGGCGGGTGGTATGCGATGAGACGGGATATAATCATCTGCGGGGCCGGCGGCCAGGGCGTTGTGCTGGCCGGTGAGCTTCTCTCCCAAGCCCTCTTCGATGAGGGCTATGAGGTGCTGAACACGAGGAGCTATGGGGCTGAGGCCCGTGGAGGGAGATGTCGAAGCGAAGTTATAGTCTCCGACGAGGAGATATATGACATACAGTTGACGGAGGCCGACATCCTCATAGTCATGTCCCTACCGGCCTATCGGAGATACATAAAGCGCCTCAGACCTGGAGGCCTCATCCTCCTAGACGAGGAGGTTTACAAGGCCTTGAATCCAGGGGAGCTGAGGGAGGATGTGGAGGCCATCAGCATACCGGCGTCGGAGATCGCAGCCCGACTTGGAAACCCCATCGTGGCCAACATGGTGCTACTCGGAGCGCTGATAAGGAAGACGGGTCTCATACCCCTAGAGCGACTTAAGGAAGCCGTCTCCCGTAGGGTGAGGCCGTCGATGAGGGAGATAAACTTCAAGGCCCTGGAGGAGGGCTATGGAGCCCTAGAGGGATGAGGAGGGAATATCCTGAGGCACCGATACCTGGAGTGGCTGCCATAGTCCTCGACGATGATCGAGTCCTCCTGGTTAGGAGGGGCAGAGAACCCGCTAAGGGTAGGTGGAGCCTCCCAGGCGGCGTGATAGAGCTGGGTGAGAGGGCTGTGGAGGCTGTGGTGAGGGAGATTCTCGAGGAGACCGGTGTCGAGGTGGAGCCGATAAGGGTTGTCGCCGTCTATGACTCAATAGTGAGAGACGAGGAGGGAAGGGTGAGATTCCATTATGTTCTACTGGAATATCTATGTAGACCGGTTGGAGGGGAGCTGAAACCCTCCTCAGACGTCCTAGACGCCAGATGGCTTCGTCTCAGCGACCTAGACCATATAGA
>JAPDJB010000092.1 GCA_029259285.1 Candidatus Bathyarchaeota archaeon
GGCGTCGCTGCAGGGGGCTCCGATCCTCAATAGAAGCTCCAGGGCTCCATCCCCCCTCGGGTCTATCTGCTTCCCGTCTTCAAGGAAGCTTCCATCGGGTGTGTAGCCGGCCCCCGTCACCTCGATGATGCGGCCTAGGAGGGCGATTCGTCTGACGGTCATCTCATTCTTCGTCAGCGTCCCCGTCTTGTCGGAGCAGATGACCGTCGTGCTGCCGAGGGTCTCGACGGAGGCGAGGCGTCTTACGATGGCCCTCTCCCTCGCCATCCTGGAGACGCCTAGGGCGAGGGTGATGGTGAGGACCGCTGGAAGGCCTTCAGGTATGGCTGAGACGGCTAGGCTGACGGAGGTCATGAAGAGGGTTTCGAGGTCGAGCCAGTGGATGAAGAAGCCGATGAGGAAGACCCAGATGCAGAGGACTATGGAGATGGCGGCTAGCTGCCGCCCCATCCTCTCCATCTTCCTCTTCAGCGGCGGCTCCCCCATCTCTATCGTCTGAACCATCTCCGCTATCCTGCCGAACTCGGTGTTCATACCCGTGGAGGTGACGACGGCTACACCCCTCCCACCCGTCACGAGGGTCCCCATATACACCATGTTACTCCTATCGGGGATGGGGACCTCCTCGTCGAGGATGGCGACCCGTTTCCTAACGGGCGTCGACTCCCCTGTGAGGGGGGCCTCATCGACCTGGAGGTTGTAGGCCTCTAGTAGGCGTCCATCGGCTGGCACCCTGTTGCCGGCCTCCAGTAGGATTATGTCGCCTGGGACGATCTCCCTGGAGTCTATCAGCCTCTCCCGCCCCTCCCTCACGACGGCTGCCTTCGGTGTGATCATCCTCTTCAAGGCCTCGACGGCCTTCTCAGCCCTATACTCCTGGTAAAAGCCTAAAAGGGCGTTTAGGATGACGATGGCCATGATGACGTAGGTATCCGTGTAGGGTTCCCCCTTCCTCATGGATATGTAGGCCGATACGAGGGCTGAGAGGATGAGGATGATGACGAGGATGCTCTTGAACTGTCCGAGGAATATCTGGAGGGGTGTAACCCTCTTCTCCTCCCTCAGCTCGTTGGGGCCATACTCCCTAAGCCTCCTCTCAGCCTCCTCCTCGCTGAGCCCGCCCCTATCTGTGTCTAGGGCTTCGAGAACCTCCTCTATCTCCACGGCGTGCCAGGGGAGCTCCTTCAACTCGGAGTAGAGACCTCTCCCTAACCACTAATAAATTTTAGGAGGATTTCTCATAGTGGTTCTCCGCCCTCCATCTCTAGGTAGGCCCTCTGCCTCAGATATATGACGGGTATCCCCTCCCTCCTAAGCCTCCTGCGGAGTTCTCCATCCTTCGTCGCCACTGGGCATTTCAGCTCTCTCGCCAGCCTCAGAAGGAGGTCATCCACCCCCTCCCCCTCCTCCAGCTCCACGTTGAGGGTTTCACATCTCTCCGCCATTCTGAGCGCTAGGTTGATCCTCCTAGCCTCCGAGGGTGATGCGGCGTCACGCAGCCGCTTCAGCTCCTCCAGAACAGGCTTGGGAACTAGGCATCGGGGTAGGCCTAGAAGCCTCTCAAGCTCCGAGTATATGTCCACGCCCTCTTCGAGGGGTATGAGTAGGAAGCTTGAGTCGAGTAGAACCGGTATGCCCCTGACCTTCATCTCAGTAGGCCGACGCCTATCAGGCGCCATCGTCCACTGATGTTCCGGCTTATTGCCACCCTGTCCCCCTCCTCGCCGCAGACGGGTATAGTCAGCTTCGTCTCCACGTGATCCTTAGATATTTGGGTCACCACGCCCATGGTCTTCGCCGTCCCGATGTTGAAGAGAAGCCTCTCCCCCCTCTTGATCCGCTCCACCCGCTGCATCTCCCTGCTCCCCACGACGGTCTCGAAGAGCTGGATGTCGAGGCTCATCTCCTCCAAAACCGGCGGCAGTGTTCCAGGCTTTCCAGCTAGGCTTCCTACAAGGCCGTCGGACTTCGTCAGGGAGGGGTCAAGCGTCGTCCCAACCCCCACGAGGCCGCCTGGCTTAGCCTCCTCCACTGGGCCTCCTCCGACGTGGAGGCTGACGATCTCCGTGTAGAGTTCCTGCGCCCTCAGTCCACCCCTCTCCCTGATGGTGAGGCCTGGCCTGATCTCGATCTCCTCTCCGACTTTGAAGCTTCCCTGGAGTATGCTGCCTCCGATGACGCCGCCTGTCAGCCTCTCGATGGGGGTTCCAGGCCTGTTGACGTCGAAGCTTCTAACGATGTACATCCTCGGGGGCTTCGATGGGTCTCGATGAGGGGTTGGGAGATGCTCCTCTATCGCCTGGATTAGGAGGTCTATGTTGACCTTATGCTGCGCCGAGACGGGTATGATGGGCGCCCCCTCAGCTGAGGTTCCCTCAACGAATCTGAGGATCTCCTCATAGTTCCTCCTCGCCTCCTCCCTGGTGACTATATCGATCTTATTTTGAACGATGACGA
>JAPDJB010000093.1 GCA_029259285.1 Candidatus Bathyarchaeota archaeon
GGGCTGGTCTCAGGGCGAGGGGAATGAGGAGCGTGGTGGAGGCGTCTCCCCTAGGCGACATCCCTGCCATCGATGGAGGCTGATACGCTTCATCTTAACCCATGGAGAGGCGACGACGCTGGAGGGGGAGCTCCTACTGGTGGAGGGGCGCATCCTCGTCTTGGAGGTCGAAGGCGAGGAGGTCTATGTGGCTCTGCCCCATAGATGGCTCGTCGAGGGAGAGGTGATGACCACGGAGGAACTCCTCGATGGAGACCCCCTGGGAGCGGGGGATACGCTGACCATCGACGCCCTGATGCTCTCCCATGAGGGTGAGGGCTACGTCGTCGAGTTCTACGCCGCCTATGAGATCGAGGGGGGAGGCATCGAGGCCAGGGCCCTAACCCCCTTCAACATCAGGCCTGGCTAACCCCTTTTTCTGCACTAATTGTGAAAGCCTTTAAAGGCAGTCAGCCTATTCTACTCGTCGCCATGGGGAGGGTTAAAAGAGGCGTCGGATGCAGCGTTAAGGGCTGCTCCAAGCCGGCTGTGAGATCCGTCTCCGTTGAGAGGGCTAAGGCTGCGGGTCTGGATGTCGAGGGGCGTAGGGCATATCTCTGCGAGAAGCATTATAAGGAGTTTAAGAGGAGGCGGAAGAAGGAGCGGCTGGTGGAGAAGTGGAGGTTTAAACCCTTCTAGCCTTTTGGTATGAGCTCCGCCCTCCGAATGTGGTATACCCCCCTTACACCGTCCCACAGCCTCTCCGCCTCCAGGATCTCAACCCTATATCTAAACCAGGGGGCGTCTAGGACCAGCGTCTCCATCTCGCCACCATCGCCGCATATGTTGATGCCATATCGTCGATTCAGCTCCAACAGCTCCCTGAGGGCCTCTTCATCGATGATCCTGCCAAGCCAGCGCTCATCTAAGCCCAGAGCCGCTACACCTGTAACCATGATCCTGAGGCCTGCCTCCAGCATCTCCTTCAGCAGCTCGGCGGGTTTTCTCCCCCATAGGGGTGTGATATGCTTGAGGCCGAGCTGTTGGCAGAGTTTGTCTATGCGTCTCCGCTGATAATTTGAGGCTATTGCGCCTGAGACGACGGCGTCGACGTCGAGGCTCTCAAGAACCCTCCTCAAGTCTTGGAGCTCCTCCTCCTTGACGCCGGAGGTGGATGCTGCTACATGCTCCACGCCATAGGCCTCAGCTATCAGGGATGCCAGCCCTATATTCACGGTGTGGAACATCCAGCTATCTTCTCGCTGTGGGATCATCGTCACCAGGTATCTGAGTTCGCCTAAGTCTTCGGCGAGATAAGCCGCATAGGTGCTGTCCTTACCACCGGTGAAGAGAGCTGCGAGCCGCACCTTCATAGTTTAAGGGTGATTACCCTTTATTTTATACACATAGCTTTATGGGTATGGTGTCGACCATGGAGGAGGTTGAGAGACCTAGGAGGAGTCTACTATCCATCGCTGTAGTCATCATCCTCACCCTCAACATCGTGGCTCTAGCCTACTTCGTCCTAGACTTCAGGCTCAGGGCCTCTAGGCTTGAGGGGGAGATCGAGACGCTCAGGTTTCAGATCCACAGCCTCCAAGCGGAGGTCTCATCGCTGAGAGATGAGATCAAAATACTCAGAGTTGGAAATGCATCGGAGTCCCTAACCCTGGTACAGATATATAATCGAACTAAGTGGTCGGTAGTCCTCATCTCGGTTAGAACCCCCTTCGGAAGGGGAACAGGCTCAGGCTTCGTCTACGACAAGGAGGGGAGGATCATCACCAATAATCACGTCGTGGAGGGTGCCAGGGAGATAGAGGTCACATTCCTAGATGGAACCATCGCCGAGGCGGAGATCGTTGGAACCGATCCCTACGTCGACTTGGCCGTCATAGATGTCAATGTCCCTGAGAGCCTCCTCAAACCAGTGAAATTCGGGAACTCCTCCCAGCTTATGGTTGGGGAGCGGGTGATCGCCATAGGGAACCCCTTCGGCCTTGAGGGAACCATGACCGTAGGCGTGGTCAGCGCCCTAAGCCGACAGATGAGGGCTCCAAGGGGCTTCGTCATCGTCGACGTCATCCAGACCGATGCCGCCATAAACCCTGGTAACAGCGGCGGCCCCCTGCTAAATATGCGGGGGGAGGTGGTGGGCATGAATACCGCCATCGTCAGCGGGACGGGGCAGTTTGCGGGCATAGGCTTCGCCATCCCCATCGACACCATAAAGAGGGAGCTTCCAGACCTCATAGAGAAGGGAACCTATGAGCATCCATACCTGGGCATAGAGGGGATGGATGTGACGCCGGCCATCGCAGAGGCGATGGGCTTAGATCCCTCAACGAGGGGATGCCTCGTCGTCGAGGTTGTCAAGGGGGGGCCGGCTGAGAAGGCTGGTTTAAGGGGTGGAACAACGGATGCCATCATCTATTGGGGTAAGGTGAAGATAGGGGG
>JAPDJB010000119.1 GCA_029259285.1 Candidatus Bathyarchaeota archaeon
GAAAAACTAATCATAGGCCTAAACATACCAATACTAGCAACAGTCATAACAACACTAATAAAACTACTATTATAAAAACAAAAACTCGAAGAAAAACATCTAAGCTAAACCAAAAACAGCCCTACCATAAACCACCCCCATACACATAACGTTAAGCTTACAGCCTACTCCAAGGTCCTCGAATAGCATCAAAGAAAGCCAGAGAACTTCAGCGCCAACTGAGCAAAGACCTCCAAGCTAACCATACAAACCTCCCCGGCCCCCTCAAACATCCTCGAACGTAGCCTTGAGCTCAGCCTAACGACCAGAAGAATGACGACGAGCTAAGCGGGCATAAATGGAACCAATTAAAACGTAACAATCATTCTGAAACAACCTCCCAGAGGACGTATCAACGCGGAGATCCTCGCGCCCCAGCGGTTAAAGAGCGTTAAACCGTTGGACTTTTCAATGGCGGGTGGAAGCCTATAAGGCCTGTCAAGCAAACTTTATGGGCGAAGCCACGTAGCTTCACGACCACTCTTTAATCGACCTCCACGATTCCATCCGTAAACCTCCTATACCACGCTTCTACCTGTCTCTGCGTTGCTACGTGGAGCTGTATAGGCGCATCAACCCTCATATATACCTCTGCCTCCACCTCCACCACCTCTTGCAGGCTCACTTTTCCCCCGAGCACTATAAGCACGTCTATGTCGCTAGCGGCAGTACAAGCCCCCTTCATCGTCGAGCCGAAAACATATACTTTAGCCTGAGGCCACCACCTCCGCACCACCTCCTTGACCTCCCTCGCTACTTCAATAGGGTTCTCCAGCTGCCTCAACGTTTTCCTACCCGATTCAATGTACACATCAAACCTTGTCGATTGCAGGTTTAAACACCTCCTTCGTAAACCTCAACACCTCCTCTACCTCTACCTCCTCATACCTCCTTGGTAGGTACCTTGCCCCTATGTATGCATCCTCTATCTTAGTTAAATATATCATTGCCTCCTTGCTATCTAACAGCCCTCTTAGTTCTCCGGCTATCTTAGACAGCTCTCTCAGAAGCCTAATGATCGAGTGTGTTCTTGGGTACGTCCCTGTCTTTATTAGCAGCTTGTACTTTAACATTAGCTGGCAGTACTGCTCTATGTTGAAGGCCGCCAAGTCGTAGACACCCTCCATCACCAGTCTCTCAGCGTTTTTCAAGAAGGCTTCAGCTCTCTCCCTCAGAACCTCTGCTTCTTCAAACGACAACACCGCCACCTCTCCCTACACGTCCACCCCCGATCATTCTATATAAGTCCACGGCCACACCTATGAAGTTCCTCCACCCTCCCATAAGGGCCTGCTCATCCCAGTGGGGCCATGGATAGCCTTCGAGCCCAACACCATACATGGATACTTCAGGTGGTAATGCCAGCTTAAAGAGGTTAGGTCAAAGCTTCTCCAGGTGATGAAGTTTAGGCGACTTAGCGATCGCTACGATCTAAGCGAGGATGGCCTAGAGCGATCGCGTTGGCGGGTGCTAGAGAGCATATCTTGAAGACCAGGAGGCTTCTCCATCCCACTTCTTGGGTAGAGCATTCCCGGCGTGTATCGCCTAGAAGAAGAGCGGTTATCTGAGGAAGCTCTCAAGTACATCCCAAGGATTTCCCAGCATCTAGAGCATGTAAAGATCTTTAGAGAGGCAAATCCCCTCGTAAGATTCGTGGTGACGTATAGGCCAGCTGTTACCCTTGTTGACGATAAGCTCGCTAAGCATGTACAAAAACATCGATGCCTTGATAGTCCCTGAAAGCCGCATCAGGCTTAAACATCATGTAAGGTTGATGCTCGTAGCCGACAACATAGCTAATTACCTCCGGATCTTGCTGAAGAACAACCCTAAGAAGTTCAGAGATGAGCTCAGTAGGTTCGAAAGGTAGGCGGAGGTCGCTGCGCCACAACCACCCTAGCAGAGCACCCGGTACTTACCGCTAAGCGCTACTCCGCGGCTGAGCCCCATCATACAACTATGTGTTTCACGCCCTATAAAGACTGATGTTCTATAGCTTCTCTATCCCTCGATATTTCTAGCCCCACCTCATCTAGGTATGAAAGCGTGTAGCACCTATGTTACTGCGAGCCATCCACCCTCATATAGAGCGTGCCGGAACCCTAACCTTCAACACCCTCAAGACATGGAAGCTTCAGGGCTTAATATGAGGTCAAGAAGAGGTTGTTCACGGGCTCAACGATCAACATGAAGGCAGGCATCAATAAGCCAGCCTTCCTCAACACGTCCAACAGCCACACCCTAGCTAAGTTTTTAAGGCTTTCACCGCTTTTTTAGGTGGATGTCGCTGGTTGACGAGGTAGCTAGGGTGTTAAGGGAGCACCCTGAGCTTATAGCCTCAGCCTTAGAAAGTAGGCCTGAGGTTGTCTACGCTGT
>JAPDJB010000012.1 GCA_029259285.1 Candidatus Bathyarchaeota archaeon
CTCTTGGCGTCCTCCTCGGTCACATCGCCTAGGCGCTGGGGATATATGTTGAGGATTCTCACCCTATCTGGGAGCAGTCTCCGGCCAACCCTCAGGGGATAGATGCCTCCAACCCTAAGCCTCGGCCTCCTAAGTCTCCTGGTCTCGGTTTTAGACCTCTCCTGATGAGGGGTATATAACGCCACTTGAAGGAGATGCTCAACCCATAGGGGGTTAGGCATAGGGGATATAGGGATGACGTTCCTCGGGCAACCTTTATTAAGTGAAAGATGACTCGATGAGAATTGGGGGCCGTGGTCTAGCCAGGTATGACGTCGGGCTCCAGAACAGATTTGGGTTTACCGACCCCAACTGGGGGATGAGGAGGTTTTGGAGCGGAAACCCGAATGTCGGAGGTTCGAATCCTCCCGGCCCCTCCATCAGGCTTCGTTAACTTGTGGGCTCTCCCGTATCCTCCTGCAGAATTTGCAGAATCCCTTGACGATGGCCTCTCGATCTATGAGGCCTTTAGCCACCTTCTCAGCCAGCTCATCGGTTAATCGCTCCAGGGCCTCCATCTCCTCCAGGGACTCCATCCTCCCCCTCTTGGAGGTGAGATAGTGGTTTATGGAGGGTTGGCTTACGCCGAGTATCGCAGCCGCCTTCACCTGGGTTAGACCATAACGGTCTACGAGCTTCCTCGCCATGAGTGCTCTAAATACGGGCAGTATCCTCCTGGAGACGGTCTCACAGGGGAATATCATACCATCTGATAGCGGGGTCGATGGGATATAAGTATCACGGTGTTATAGCGGGATGTTGAGATCGGCGTGGTGGGACAGGTTTCAGATCGCGGTCGTTGATAAGGGCCGATGATAAATCGAGTGATATATTCTCAGCGCTAAATATTTCGAGGGTTTATATGGCTCCATTTCTTTTAAAGCTCAAATGAGCGGTTTTAACATTCAGCGGTATATGTTCTATAAGGGGAGAAACATCTATGGATTATATGTTAGGGGCGTATCTCGACCTGGAGTATATCGGGATATACTCTCCATCTTCGCTGAGAGGGGTATCAACATCCTATACTTCTCCACAACTGTCGCTGGGAGGGGGGAGGAAGGCGTAGCGATCTGCTTCTTCGACCTCACCGACATCACCGTCCCCCTAGAGAGGCTGGTGAACGAGATCAGGAGCATCAGAGGGGTTAAGATGGCCGCCATAATACCGCCCAAATTCGAGGGGTTCATCGCCGACACGGTCTCATTCCCCCTGATGCTGGGCGATGCTAGGGCGGTGATGATCGACGAGTCAGCCCTCAGAGGACTGTTGAGAGATGTTAGGAGGAGGATGGGAAGCGGCGGCGAGGCGATGCTATACCACTTCGGCTTCGAGACGGGCTTGGACTGGGCCAGCTACGTAGTCAGGGAGGCCGAGGGAATCGGCTTGACGGAGCCCTTAGAGAAGCTCAGCATCGCAGCGGACATCTTCAAGGCTCTGGGATACGGCGTCATCGAGGAGATCAAAGCCTTCCGAGAGGAGCCACCCTACATGGAGGTTAAGATCTCGGGGAACATCGAATGTGCCTTAGGCGTGGAGAATGGGGATGGAGAGACCTATAGCCACTTCATTAGAGGCATCCTAGCGGGCTTCACTACACGGATATTCGACAGGGAGATGTATGCTCAGGAGACGAGATGCATAGTCAGGGGAGACCCACACTGCGAATTCATAATAAAGCCGAGGCAATCCCATGGCTAGCGTAACGACTTCGCTGATCGCTCCGGCAAATTATAAGTATCACGGTGTTATAGGCTTCGGCGTCGATATGTTCAGCGTCGAGGAACTCCTGAAGATGCATGGAGAGGCTGAGAGAGAGGTCTATCTAGACCTGGAGAACTCGGCTCCCGTCGCCCCAGAGGTCTTGGAGGCGATGCTCCCCTACTTCTCCGAGAAGGCCTATGGAAACCCCTCCATCACCCATAAGCCTGGATGGATGGCCTACGACGCCATTCAAAGGGCCATGGAGGAATTCAGGCGATGGCTTGGAGCATCTAGGGCGGAGGAGATCAACTTCACCCCAGGCGAGACGGAGGCTAACAACCTCGCCCTGATAGGTGCAGCCCAGGGAAATAAGCGAAAGGGTAGGCGTATCGTTATCTCAGCCATCGAGCCGCTCAGCATCCTCCACATCGCCGAACACATCCTTAAGCCCCTAGGAGCCAAAGTCGCGATGGAAGAGGGGGTAGCGAAACACATGACGATAACCACGGGAACCAATCCCTCCCCCGACAGGGGTGCGATGATGCTAGCGGGAGTTGTGGAGGAGATCAAGGGCTCGGTGGAA
>JAPDJB010000072.1 GCA_029259285.1 Candidatus Bathyarchaeota archaeon
CTGAGATGTTGCCTAGAAACCTCATCGTTATATGGATATTCTCTGGCTCCACAAGCTTTAGATTTGCTCCAGTCTCCGCAAGTATACGCTGAACACGAACAATCTCATCAAGAACTTTCTCATCATCTATATCAAATGATATGAAGCTACGAATTGAACTGGACAAGCTAGCAACCCCTCATAAATCTTATAATTTTCGAATAATCTTCTATCCGATATAAATTTAAGAGTTGTTATCTTATGATACTCCCATATTTATTTATGTCTGGCTTGATAATCTCTCATTTAGGCTTTAATCGATGGATGGTTCAACCTTGAATGGGGATGAGAGGATATTCATTGGGATTACTGGCATGCCTGGATCTGGGAAGTCCACGGTGGTCAGGAGATGCGTTGAGAGGCTGAGGGCGAGAGGTCTAACAGTTGGGGGCATATCAACCCCCGAGGTTAGGAGGGGGGGCCGTAGAGTCGCCTTTGAGGTCGTCGACCTGGCAACAGGCCGCCGAGGCCTAATGGCCTCGGTGGGCATTAGGTCTCCATATAGAGTTGGGAGATACGGCGTCGATGTAGAGGGCTTCGAGGCTGTAGCCCTCCCAGCCTTGAGATACGCAGAGGAGAGCTGCGACGTCGTCTGCATCGATGAGATCGGCCGGATGGAGCTATACTCCAAGGCCTTCGAGGAGGTTGTTAAGCGAATACTAGAGGGAGTTAAGCCGGTGATAGCCGTGGTTCATAGACGCTACGTCGAAGCCTATAGGCGTTATGGGGAGCTCCTATGGGTGACGAGGGAGCGGGTTGATCGATTGGTCTCTTATATAGTGGGTGAGCTGCTATGAGGATAGCAGGCGTCGACGACGCTGGGAGGGGATGCGTCATAGGCCCCCTCGTCATAGCTGGAGTCCTCGTCGATGAGGAGGCCGTTGAGAGGCTTAGACTTCTAGGCGTCCACGACTCCAAGACCCTCCCACCCCGTAGGAGGGAGCTGTTAGCTGCGGAGATCAAGGAGGTCGCCCTCGACTACACCTACTTCGAGATCCCCCCGAGGGCTATAGACAGGGTTGTGGAGAGGGGTGTGAAGCATAGGAGGCTCAACTATCTAGAGGCCCTGGCGATGGCTGAGGTGATTAGGAGGCTGAAGCCTGACATCGTCTACGTCGACGCCTCGGACATCGACGCTGAGAGATTCAGGGAGCAAATCCTAAGCGCCCTACGGGAGAGGCCTCAGATAGTTTCGGAGCATGAGGCTGATGCCCGATACCCCGTGGTAGCCGCGGCCTCCATATTGGCGAAGGTGAGGAGGGATAGCATCATAAGGGAGCTTCAACGGCGCTACGGCGACTTCGGATCGGGATACCCCCATGACTTGAGGACGGTTAAGTTCCTAGAGGATTGGTTTCGTAGAAATCCCCGTGAGGTACCCCCCTTCATAAGGGGTAGCTGGTCGACGGTTAAGAGGATTAGACGTAAACTCCTCTTTCAGGGCTGATACCTTGCGAGGGCCATGGCGTGATCTCGCTCATAGGGTTCAAGCTCAACAACCTCTAAGACCGTGAAGCCTGACGCCTTAAGCTCCCCGATCTGCTCCTCATATACCTCCCCTGGAGGCCTCGTCACATCTATGCTTCTAGACTTAATCGCCATCAAAACCCATCCACCTCGCTTTAGGAATAGCCTCGCATTCCTGACGACTATCGACGCCTGATCGGGTTGAGCTACATCGGCGTAGATGACGTCGACGAGGGGTATAAGCGCGGAGTAGGCCTCCGGCCTCCGAGCGTCCCCCAATATCGGTGAGACGTTAGATCTATGCCTAGCAACCCTCTCCAGGAAGTCTCTCATGGGTCTTGGGGCGATGTCGACGCCCCAGACATGCCCCTCAACGCCTACGATGTCGGAGACATGTGAGCAATTCGTCCCCGTCGCGGTTCCGAGGTATAGAACCCTACATCCAGGTCTTATGGGCGTCTCGCTTAAACCCTTCAGGAGGGCTGCGGCCAGCTTATTCCTATAGGGATTCCAGACTCTATATTCATCTCCGTCGAGGATGACCCGTCTCTCCCCATAGACGCTTATGCCAGGGGCGAGGTTTAGGGTTGCCAGATGCTCTCGGCCATCGATCCTCAGCCTATAAACCCCTGGATAGAGCTGCGATAGCTCCATGCCGTGGACTCCTATCTCGCCTCTATATCCCTCTCCATCATCTTAGCCTGATCCACGGCGATCTTCTGAAGCCAGCCGAGTGGGGTGCGAAGCTCTCCAACCCTCCTGGCATAGTGGTGGCAGTTGACGTAGGCGGGGGTGCTACAAATCCTGGTGAAATAGTC
>JAPDJB010000024.1 GCA_029259285.1 Candidatus Bathyarchaeota archaeon
GTACGGGCTTGGGATCCACGGGATTATGCTCGGCTCGTCTACCGCCTTCATGTGGGCGTTTGGCGACAGAGAGATCATGATCGAGATGGCCCAGAGGCTAACGGGGGCTAGGCTGACCTACTCTTACATGATACCTGGTGGCGTGAGGAGGGACCTGCCTCCTGGATTTGCCGGGGAGATGGAGAAGGCCCTCCGATACCTCGACCAGTCGATATCCTCCTTCTCCGGGCCTCCAGCCCACAGCCTTATACGTCTCTCAGCCTCATCGGCATCCCAGGGATAGTCCATCGGGGCCTTAGGGGTCTCCTCATAGGGGACAACCGCCGCCTTGAGGGTGATGAGGCGGGCTGATGGATATGCCGGATTTGAGACGAAGTCAACCCTCTCAAAGGTGAAGCCCTCGACGACTTGGTGGCCCTCCCCGTTTAGTATGTGTTCATCAGGCCCTGAGGTTACATCGGCTCCGCATAGGCTACATCTCACTTTATGGGCCTTTATGACGACGCTGACGGGTCCCCACTCTCCGCTCTGGAGCTTCTCCCAGGCTGTTGGGTCGGTGATCTCAGCCGTCGCCAGGAGATAGCCGTCGGGCTTCTCGGCTGTGATGAAGTGGCCGACGATCTGGGGTTCAGCTACATGGTTCACCCCATATCCTGGGACGCAGCCGAGGGGCTTCCCCAGCAGCGTTGGCAACGCCCTCTCCAGGGCCTCATCGGTGACCCTCCATCCATTCCTGTTTAGGGCTGTGTCGATGATGTAGAAGGTTGCGAGCCTTCCTGCTCGGAGGCTGTTGAGGGAGGCTTGGAAGCATAGCTCTCTAAGACTCATGGCTCCTCACCCAGCTCTGAGGGATCCCATCCGAGGAGCTCCCAGACCTTCTCCAATCTCCCAGCGAGGGGGCCTTCACCTCGACCCCAGAGGAGGGAGACTCCCCGCATCACCTCGTAGAGATCTCTCAGCCTCAACGGCCTCCAGCGATGCTTCACCATGACTGGGGGACTCTCAGCGTCTAGGCCTCTCTCGCTGAGGATCCACCTCGTCCATCTCTGATACCACTGTCTCTCGACTTCACGTTTCAGGTATCGCCTTATGTGGGCTATTGGGCCATTTATGTAGGCCTCCAGCTCCGCGTAGGCCGTCGCCCTATTCTCGACGGGGCGGCCCAGCAGCAGCCTTGGGACGGCGAAGTTGGCTATGATCGCCTGATCAAGTCGATCGAGGAGCTCCACGAGGCCTCTTATATCTGGGGATAGGGGGACAACCTGAGCCTCAACGGATTCGTTGACTACTATACTCTTACCGGCCTCGAGAACCTCCACCAGCTCCTCCAGCGCCCTGTCAACCTCATCGGCGGCCAATCCCCTGGTGTCAGCCCTCAGGATTATGTAGGGAGCCCAGAGGCTTCGAATGATCTCTGGGAAGTCCTCCCGTAGGAGCTCATGCCTCGCCCTACAGACTGCCCTTATGGGTTCTATGTCGCTTACGCCTATCATATCGGCCTCGAGGGGGAGGTTGACGAAGTAGAGAACCTCATCTGGGGTGTAGAAGCCCCCTCGACCTTGATAGTCGAAGCCGATGAGGTTCCAGCTCTCATCGAGCCTGGGTCTGAGGCTCTCACTCCTCAGTGGGAGGAGCCTTGAAGGCGATCCATCGGCCCTTAAGACGATCTCGAAGCCCGCTCGGCCATAGATGCTGCGTTTAACCTGGGCGATGAATAGTGCCAAGTCGAGGTTGACGCGGCGGTTGAACTCGTCGATCCGCTCCTTCACAAACCTGTAGTCGGCGACGTCGACTCCAGGCCTGGAGGCTTCGAGGACTGTGTCGAAGCCTGAGGCCATGGTTGAGAAGAAGGCGTTTACCAGGATGCATCGGTGCACCAGTTCATCCTGCCTGAACCATCGATAGTCCCCCTCCAGCCATTCATATATGGGGCCTCCGACGCCCCATCTCTCAGCCTTCGGTGGACGGTCTCCGCCGAGGAGGCGTTTGAGGGCGGCCATGAGGCTCATGGTCTCAGCCTCGCGGTGGCGATGATCCTTACCCCAGGTCTACGTAGAGTTGGCCAGGGGTCTTCAGGCCTCGGGGCTACAGCCTTCGGGGGGTTCAAGGCTCCAAGAGGAGAGGAGTGACGGTTGGATGAAGGGAATTCTGCCAACCTTATGAGGGATATGAAGCGGATTCACCGATTAGGAGGGTTAAAGTATTCTGGTTGGTGAGGGGATCATGGGTTGATCCCCCTCCTAGCCGCCGTCGTCATCTATGGCTGTCTATTGACTCTTTTGAATCTCGGCTTCACGCTG
>JAPDJB010000041.1 GCA_029259285.1 Candidatus Bathyarchaeota archaeon
TCATATTGTCGGCAAGGGCGACGGTTATCGTGAGATAATCCTGACCTCCGACGCCATTCTCAACGAGGAAGAGCCACTCATACTTCCCAACCCTCGTCACATTAACAATCGCATTTCCATCGCTATCGCCATCCGTGGCGCTCACGGAAAGGGTTATGCCCTTCGGAACATTCCAGAGCGTGAGCTTCCCATGAAGATCAGCGGCAGCATGGTTCTTGAGATATACATTTATGGTCGCGGTATCCGCATTGTTGAGCTCCATGCCGGCTGTGAAGCCAGCCCCGTCATCGCTCGGAGCCCCTATCGCATTATCCGCGCCCGAGATGACTATCGGATTGGCGGGAGTCCCATCCATGTCAAGAAGCAGCGCCTGGGAAACCGTGACGGGAACCTTCGCGGTGATCTTCGCCGCAAGAACCGTCCCCGTCGCAGCACCGGCGCCCGCCGCTATGAGGGCAAGAACCAAAAGCCAAACGGGCACCCTCCGACCCCATACCTTTATCCCCTTCTTCATCTACTCACCTCCCTTCAAAAATTTTTTAACCTAACAGGATCAACCAACCCGACCCAAAAGTCTCACGAACATTTTTATAGAAAATTTTTCCATTGTCAAGAGCTTTAAGCATAGAGCTTTGCTCTATACATAATCACGGATTTTCGCGGGGCTCAAAGAACTCCTTGAGTTTTTCTATTTTTTCCTTATTTTCCTCCTTTACCGTGTATCCGAGGAAGAAATTTATGAGGGCTGCGAGGAAATCTGAGAGCTTCTTCTGGAAGGAGATGAATTCTTCCCTTGTAACATATCTTGGCTCCTCCTTAGGCTCCTCCCCTTCCGTGCATGCCTCAACGCATGCCCTTATAAAATCCTCCCTTGACATATCCCCCCTGAGGCTGTCTATCCTCTCAAGGAGTTCCGCGTTCAGGAAGACGACTTTCCTTGCCGCTCTCATCTTATTTAAGAAGCTCCTCCAGTTTTTCTATAAGCTCAAGGAGGGCTTTGCCCTTTGCCCTTTTCACGGCTTCTCTCATATCCTCTATGCTCATGTTATCAAGCATTATCACATCGGCTCCGCCTCTCAGGGCTTCCTCAAATTCGGAGAGGTTTTCAACCTCAACCTCAACCTTGAGGTTGAGGGGGTTTTTCTCCCTTGCGAGTTTTACCGTCTCCTCAAGGCTTTTTCCCGATTTTTTCATTACGGCTATGTGGTTATCCTTTATGAGGATTCCGCTCCCCAATGAAAGCCTGTGATTTATTCCCCCTCCCATCCTCACGGCGTATTTCTCAAGGAGTCTTATGAGGGGGGTTGTTTTCCTCGTATCCGCTATTTTTGCGCCTGTTCCCTCAACGGCGTCCACGAATTTCCTCGTGAGGGTTGCTATTCCAGAGAGGTGCTGAAGGAAGTTAAGGGCTGTCCTCTCAGCCTTTAGGATGGAGGATGCCCTTCCCCTTACTTTGGCGATTACATCTCCCTTTTTTATAGGGGAGCCGTCTTTAAAAAGCGCCTCAAACTCTGTATCGGGGTCAACCCTTTTGAAGACGAGCTCCGCTATCTCTATGCCTGCGAGGATGCCGTCCCTTTCAACCCTTATGTATGCCTCTATATTGATGTCGGGGAGGAGGGAGGATGTGGGGTCTCCGTGGGAGAGATCCTCCTTAAGAGCCATGTCAACTATTTCCTCAAGGAATGCCCTTTCCATCATCCTTTCCTGAAGATTATATGCCTCTGCCAGGAGGGGGATGGCTCGGGGAAATCCTCCCTGTAATGGGTTCCCCTTGATTCCTCCCTTATGAGGGCTGCTTCCGCCATGAGCCTCCCTACGAGGATCATATTGCAGAGCTCCCAGGATGGTCTGTCCTGGGGCTCCTTCATCTCCCTCTCCCACCAGGCGAGGGTCTCGCACGCTTCAAGGAGTTTCTCGCCGCTTCTCTCTATTCCGACCTTCTCCCACATAAGACCCTGAAGGGAAGATAGACTTAGCGGAGATTTTTTCCCCTCCCTTTCGGGGAGGGTGTGGAATTCGGGGGAAGGCTCCGCCTTTCCCGCTCCCTTCCTTATCTTCTCTATTATCCTCTTTGAAAAAACGAGGGTTTCAAGGAGGGAATTTGATGCGAGGCGATTTGCCCCGTGGACGCCCGTGCAAGCAACCTCGCCGCAGGCGAAGAGCCCCTCTATATTCGTCTCCCCCCAGAGATTCGTCCTCACGCCCCCTATCATGTAATGGGCTGCGGGGGCGACGGGTATGGGCTCCTTCGTTATATCAAGGGAGTGCTCGCGGCAGAAGTTATATATGTAGGGG
>JAPDJB010000105.1 GCA_029259285.1 Candidatus Bathyarchaeota archaeon
GAGGAGTGCCGCCGGGAGTACACCGACACCTTGGACCGCCGTTACCACGCCCAGGGGAGTCGGGTGGGCGAGGAAGCTCTTCCAGGCCTCCACCTCCCACTGCGCTATGTCGCTTATGCAGAGCGTCTTCGCCAGCACAGCGGGTCCCAAAGCCGCCAGGCCTAGCGGTATCTCGTAGCTGAGCATCTGGAGGGCTGACCTCATCCCACCGACGGTGGTGAACCTGTTGGTGGCGGACCAGGCCCCTATGAATACCACCAGGTTTATCAGAGTTGTCATGAAGAACACAACTATCAGGTCTCCCTCGAAGGCTGCTATGGCCCTCGGACCGAGGACGGGAACCAGGAACATAAGCGTCATCGGTATCGTCAGGAACAGTATCGGGGTCGCAGTGAACCCGGCCCTGTCGGCGGCTCCAGGCGTTATGTCCTCCTTCGCCAGCAGCTTTATGAAGTCCGCCAGGGGCTGGAGTATTCCCGCCCAGCCTGTGTGTAGGGGTCCATACCTGTTCTGTAGCCTGGCGAATATCCTCCTGTCAACCCACTCGCAGAAGAGGGCGTAGCAGAATATGAACAGGAAACCTGGGAACAGGACTATCTCCAAGGCTGTTATTATGGGCTCCCAGTTCATCTTACCTCACCCCTGTTACGCTTGTAGAACTCGATACCGTACCTCCTGAGCTGCTCGTGAGTCCAGACCCACCTCTTGTCCTTCCCGATGTCGTAGAACAGTATCCTGTCCGTACAGCTGAAGCACGGGTCTATGGCGGCCAGGACTATGGGCACGTCCGCTATGTAACCACCCTTCAACATCTCGCAGACGGCGGCTATGTTGCCGAGCGTCGGAGACCTTATCTTGTACCTGTAGGGCTTTATGCCCCCCTTGGACACCAAGTAGTGTATGAGCTCGCCCCTCGGGGCCTCAACCCTGCTCACAACCTCCGCCTCCGGAACCCTCATCATGACGGGAACCTTAACCCTTATCGGACCCCTCGGCATGTGGTCCAAGCAGTACTCGATCATCTTTATGGCCTCCAGAACCTCGTCTATCCTGACCATAACCCTAGCAGCCACGTCGCACCAGTCGTAGGTTACGACCTCGAACGGTATTCTGTCGTAGGCTATGTACGGATCGTCCGCCCTGACGTCGCTCTTAATCCCAGACGCCCTCAGCGTAGGCCCGACGGCGCAGAGCTCCACAGCCTGTCTCGGCGTAAGTATGCCGACCCCGACGGCCCTCTGGAGTATCGTCTTCTCGTTCAGGCAGATCTGCTTGTAGTACTCCGTCCTCTCGCGGAGTATCTTCAACCCCTTCCTAAGCTCCCTCTCAGCCTCAGGCGTTATGTCCCTCCGGACGCCCCCTATCGTCGGCATGGCGTAGTTCACACGGTTCCCTGAGATGAGCTCCAGCAGGTCCATGACGACCTCACGGTCCCTCCAGACGTAGAAGAAAAGCGTGTCGAACCCTATCTCGTGGGCCGCCACGCCGACCCACAGCAGGTGGCTGTGTATACGCTCAAGCTCGGCGACGATGACCCTTATGTACTCAGCCCTCTCAGGAATCTCCAGGTCCATCGCCTCCTCGACGCACTGCGTGTAGCAGGTCATGTGGCTGTCCGAGCATATTCCGCACACCCTCTCGACGATGTACAGGTTCTGGATGTACGTCCTGTCCTCCATAGCCTTCTCTATTCCCCTGTGGTTGTAGCCTATCCTCGCCCTGACGTCGACGACGTACTCTCCGTCGACTGTGAGCATGAAGTTCTCAGGCTCCTTCAGGGCGGGATGCTGAGGCCCTATGGGGACGAGGAACTCTTCACCCACTTCCCATCAACCTCCTCCTCAAATCCTCAATCTTCCACTTCTTAAGGAGCGGGTAGACCCCCTCAGGCCAGTCATCCGGGAGTATGAGGCGGGAGAGGTCCGGGTGGTTCTCGAACACCACTCCGAAGAGGTCGTGTACCTCACGCTCGTAGAGGACGGCTCCGGGTATTATGTCCGATATCGTCGGGAGCTTCCCCTCGTAGTCCGTCCTGACCTTGAGCGCCAACGACACGCCCCCCCTCGCCAAGTGGTACACGACATCTATGCCATCCCCGGTGTCCACACCGCTTATCGTACTCACATGCTTGAAGCCCACGTCCCTGAGGTGGCGGACGGAATCCCTCAACTTCTCCGTCTTGACTCTGACGAATATGCGCCTCTCCCTAGGTATGCTCCACTCGAGGACGTTCTCTG
>JAPDJB010000001.1 GCA_029259285.1 Candidatus Bathyarchaeota archaeon
TCCATGGGCCGCCGGATGACGTGTTGGCTGTTCTTCTGCGTAATCCAGGTTTCATAAACTCAGTCTACGCCTATGATTATAAGAGGGTTGAGGGCTATGTGAGGGGAGCTATAGGGGATAGGCTGTTCAACCTCACGGTTCTAGATGTGAGGAGCTACGAGGTGTTGACGAGCATAGGGTCTAGGGTTGAGGGTTTAGCCAGCGTGGCTATGGTGACGGGCTATAACAGGACTTTTAAGCCTGTGTTGATCTGCTTGGTGGTTGAGGAATGAATTATACCTCAGCTAGCTTAATCGTAGGCCTAGCCATTATGCTGCTTACAGCCTACGCCCTAACCTACTCGCCTAGGTATATGCCCGTCTCGAGCCATAGCTTAGAGCTTTCGAAGGCTACGCTTAAACAGTTAACGGTTAACGCTCTAGCCAACGCCTCTAAGCATCTAGAGAAGCCCGCCAACGTATTGAGAAGCCTACAGGTTCAGGTTAAGGCTTTAGACCCTAGATATGTGGCTTTGAGGGGCTTAAAGGTCTTAAGCTTCAACCTAAATGAGGGCTTACTCACCTCAAGGTTAGCTACGACCTAGGCGTTGAGCACTATATAGTCGAGGCTAAGCCCTGTTAACGCCAAGGTCCCCAAGGGGCTGATTAACCTCGCTAATAGGTGACTTGGCTCGTGGCTGATGTGGGTGAGGTTACTTACGTCTCAAACGTCAGGCGTTTAGGATCTTTAAAAGATGGAATTGGAACTTCGCGTCTAGCCTTTAATTAACGCTATTAGGAGAGCTGCTAGGAGGCTCATTAAGGCCCCTATCGTAAAGGCTGTGAAGTAGCTCCTAGTTACATCGAAGATCACCCCTGCTAGCGCTGGTCCGATTACAGCTCCTAGCCCGAAAGAAGTGCCTAGAGCCCCTAGTATAGAGCCCACTCTCTCCATGCCGAAAAACTCGCCTACTGTCGGTGCATAAAGGGCTATCCAGCCGTAGGAGAAGCCAAAGGCTACGGCTATGGCGTAGAGCTGCCAGAGACTGCTTGCCTTAAGCAACATCCATGTACAGGCCGCCTGGGCTAAGAAGCATGAAAATAGGGTCGCCTTAACGCCCACCCTATCTACTATGGCGCCTATCCCTATCCTCCCAGCTATGTTACTAATCCCTATTAAGCTCACTATAAACGCGGCCGCTAAGGCCGGTATGTCTAAGTCCTCAGCGTAGGGTACGACGTGTATGATAACCATGGCCCCCGCCAGGCTGCCGAGACTGAACGCTGTGTAGATTAGCCAGAAAATCCTGCTTTTAAGTGCCTCCTTAGCACTTCCTTTTCTCATAGGCATGGGCCTCACGTCTCCAGGGCTTGGATCTTCAACTATCGACACCGTTGATGCCATCACGGCCATGAACATGACGCCTAGGGATGAGAAGGCGAGGCGCCATCCATAGACAGCTATGAGATACTTACTTAGTGGGGGTAAGACAATCATTCCTACACCTAGCCCAGCTACAACAAAACCTGTAGCCAACCCTTTCCTATGCGGAAACCACTTCATGGCCGTTGAGGTGCAGGGCACGTATAGCGACCCCGTCCCCACGGCGGCTACGACTCCATAGAATAAGTAGAGCTGCCATAGAGAGCTTATGGTACTACATAGAATATAGCCGATGCCAGCTAGCATACCTAACGACAGCGTCACCTTCGGTCCACGTAGATCGTAGAGCGTCCCTGAGATTAGCTGCATAGCAGCGTACAGGGCCATGAACACTGAGTAAGCTATGGATAGCGCTCCCCTTGACCATCCATACTCGGCCTCGATGGGGCTGAAGAAGACCCCGTAGATATATATGCTACCCAGCATGGTCATGGCCGCGAAGGCCAGCGTCAATATAAGCCATGGACGATACCCGCTCATCCGGTCACCCGAGAAGGCTACACGTAAAGCCCCTTTAAGTAATAAGGAAGAAGGAGGAATTTGTTGCTTTCTTTTAGGGCCCTCTTTCCTCCTTGACTTAGCTAACTTGCTTAGCCTGCGCTTCATGTAGCTTTCTAGAGCTAAGCCTGCCTAGTAGCCTGTATGGGGCCGCAGCAAAGAGGTCGACAACTACTTGAACACCGCGATTGGAGCTGAAGGCGAGGAAATCAGGATCGCCGTAAAGCCTTAAAGGTAAATAGGAAGTAGGTAAGGCGGTCCCCGGCTTGAAGACTAGCCCGTTTGCTCATCCATGAGCGGATTA
>JAPDJB010000032.1 GCA_029259285.1 Candidatus Bathyarchaeota archaeon
CTCGGGGCGTATGAACATCCCTATTGCGTTCAGCAGTGAGGTCTTACCCGACGCCGTGGCGCCGCATATCATGATGCTCCTTAGGTTTTCGACGAGTATCCAGAGATATGCGGCGATCTCGGTGGAGAGGGTTCCGAAGTTTATGAGGTCTATGATGGTGTAGGGGTTCGCCCTGAACTTTCGGATGGTGAAGGTGTTTCCACGCTTTGAGACCTCATCTAGGGTTAGATGTACTCTATACCCCTCTGGCAGGGTTCCCTCCAGGATTGGATGGGCGATGGATATCTGATGCCCCGATCTATAGGCGAGTCTCCTCACTATGGCGTCGAGCTCCTCCTCGCTGTCGTAGGAGACATTTGTCGGCAGGGATTCATAGCGTCTATGCCAGACGTAGATGGGCGTCCTGACCCCATTACAGGAGATGTCCTCGATGTTTTGGTCCTTCATCAATATGTCTATCTTACCGTAGCCGAGGAAGTCTCTCTTCAGGTAGTAGATGAACTTCTCCTCAGTCTCCTCAGCCACCTTTCCCCTAAATCTCCTGAGAACCCTCTTAATCTCCCTCTTTAGGTATTCCTCTATCTTCTTCTCGTCTCTCAGAACCTCCAGGGGGATGTCGATGCGTTCTATGAGTCTATGCTTCACCTCCGCCAATATCTCCTTTTCCTCCTCCGTCAAGGTTGGCTCCACCACCAGGTATCGAAGGGCGCCGGTCTCCTCATCGATCTGGATGCCAGCGAAGCCGAAGGGTGGATTAACGGGATAGAACTCCTTGAAGATTAGTCCCCTCCTCTCCATCTCTAGGCGCTCTTCTTCCACGTTTTCACCTCCTAGGCTCCTGGACTATACGCCTCTCAGCCGCCACGCCTCCGACGAGGACGTAGAGCTTGAAGATCTCCCCCTCCGGATTTGAGGACTTCAATGACAGCCTATACTCGCCTTCTTCATCGGCGTGTACGAAGGCTGGATTTGAGAGTCCCTCAAACTCCACGGTTGTTCCATTGCTGTATATGGTGAGGCTGGCGTAGGGCCTCGGCTCCCCCGTCTCCTCATCGTAGACCCTGATGATATAGGTCTTATAGACGTCGTAGGGGAGCTTATCGGAGGAGTAGGCATAATCCATCTTCAGTAGATTCACCCTCTGGATGAACTGGGATCGATGGTGGGATGTCATCCTCAGCTTCACCTCTCCACCCTCAACGAAGTCTCCGGCTCCGGAGGTGATGTTCAGCCACCTCGTCTCATTCGCCTCTGATGAGGTGTAGGTGAGGTATCCCGTCCCACCCTCGGCGTAGGCTCCAGCGGTGTAGTTCCAGAGTTGAAGCGTCACCTCGACTCCAGATAGGATGTGATCGCTCACCAATTTGAATTTCAGCTCCTCAGGATCATCGGTGGAGACATCTGTGAATATGAAGGCCGTTGAGGCGGTGTATCCAGCGCTCTCCCTCGGCCTATACTCCACGAGGTCTAAACGTAGCTGGAAGGGTGTGGAACTCTCCTTGACGCCTGTGATCCTCAGCTTCCAAGAGCCGTCATGGTCTCTGAAGGCGTCGGGATTTGACGTTATGTTCTGGCTTACGGTCTCATCGACGTTGGGGGTTGGGCTTGATATATAGTTGATGTAGCCATCCCCACTGGTTGGATAGGCGTCGTCTTCATAGTTGTAGAGCTGTAGGGTGACGTTCACCTCCCCGACGTTCCAGGAGGAGTCGATCTTCCATAGGAGGCTGAACCAGGGCTGGGTGTCCCCTGATCCGAGGAGTTCCACGGAGCAGGTCTGCCGTGGACGACTCGGCTTGAACTCGACGAGGTCAAGCTTAAATCTCAATGGTTCACCGCCTTCTTTAACTATCGTCGCCTTCATCTTCCATCTTCCACTATCATCTCTGAATCTCTCTGGGTTGTCTGTGATGGTTTGGTTGACCGTCTCATCGGTGTTAGCTGTATCGCTGGAGGTGTAGTGTATATAGCCATCGCCACTGGAGGGATAGCTTCCCGTCTCGTAATCGTAGAGCTGGAGTGTGACTGAGGCTGAGGGGAGAGTGCAAGCTGAGTCGATGGCCCACGAAGTCTTGAAGAGGGTCGGCGAATTCCTTGAGGAGATGGGCTACATGGCTAAGATACAGTTGACGAAGGTGGCTGAGGATGAGGTCATCATAGAGATGTTCGGCGTCTCCGTCATCGAGTCCTCCATGAGGCTGATCAACGAGGGGGCAA
>JAPDJB010000164.1 GCA_029259285.1 Candidatus Bathyarchaeota archaeon
AGTCTATATCCCTCCTGAGGCCGAGCTCTGAGACTATCTCCAACACATCCTTCGTCGGCGGCATCCTCAAAACTCTTTGAACATCCTCTCCCCCTCTAATCTCCCTCCCTATGATCGCGGAAACCCTTCCCTTGAGGATTAAGTATTCGGCGTAGATCCTCTGATAACGCTCCAAGAGCTTCCGGAGGTTGGCCATCCCCGCCTCCAGCTCCGCCTTCTCCTCTGCTAGGGTAGTGTAGCTGGCATTCAATTTCCGATATCTTTTTTCAAGCTCATGATAGCTGGAGAGCTGGTTGACGAGAGACGCATATTCCTCCTCAAGCCTCTCATATCTGGACTCGAGGCTCTGATATTGCTCCCTAACCGGGATAACCTGTTGCTTCAAGACCACGAATAAACCCGCAAATAACATCGAGATCACGAGTATGAGGGCCGCGGCCCCGATCACTTTCTCGGAGTCCAACACATCCCCCTCCAACCAATAATCCCATCTCAAAACCTAAATTTAATGCATTATGGCTAGGATATTTTCTGATTTAAACAAGCTGCTTGACCTTCACTCCGATAAACTCGGACATAACATGCTCTCGAAAACAACCATTATTCATCTCTAACCCCCATCAACTCGATGTGGTGAAGCCCAAAAAGTTTTAGAGCCTCCATCACCTCATATTAGGTGAAGGTTGGGGGGTTGTTATGGCGTTTGAGCGGATGCCGGGTTTTCACAAACTTGTAAGCCTTTGGAGGATCGAATATAGGGCGGTGGCTAAAGAGCCGATAGCAACCAACGCCCTAGACGACAGCACCAAGCAGTTGGCGGCGCGCATAGTGGGTAAGGGGATCAAGAAGCTAGAGCCCGACATAGCTCCGATAATCTATGAAGGAAAGGCGGGCTTCTCGGGGAACGCGGTCAAGGGAGTCTTCAGGCATCTGATCTCAGCTCAATTGACTGCTGCTGGCCTCCCGGTATGCGTCCAAAAAGTAAAGGCCTCAGAAGGCGAGGTCAAGGGGAGGAGGGAGCAATGCCCACCCGACAACCCATGCTTCATGTGCACATGGTTCGGAACCCAGTCTAGGCAGGGCGCCCTACACTTCGATTTCCTGCTAAGCGTCAAGCCGTACAAAGAGGTGATCTCCAAGGACCCTCTTCCGATGATAGCGCTTGACGACGAGACCTTGGGAGTCGCTAAGGGGGCTTTCGCCGTGGTGATCTCCATCAAGCCGGGCACCGAGTTCCAGGGCATGATCAGGGGCGAGAACCTGTCAAGTGAGATCATAGGAGCGATAGCCGAGGTAGTCGAGATGAGTAAAGAAGGCTTCTTCAAGCTCGGAGGCCTGAAGACCCGAGGCTTCGGCGCAATGGAGCTGGAGATCACATCCATCAAAGAATACTCGGCGACCCCGTTCAAGCTGAAGAAGCAGTATGAGGGGAAGGAGCTTAAGAAGTTCTTGGGGGAGTGCAAGGCGACCTACCACTGGCTACTAGGAGGCGGCAGATGAGAAGCTTCATACACCTGCGTTACATAGGAGAGACCACGAGCCCTTGGCATATCGGAGACACATCACCTCACTCAATTGGATATGGACGGGAGCCTCGGTTCAGGCGGACTAGAAGGGATTTGATGTGGGGTAGGGGGATCAGGGGCCCTGTGCTTAGACAGCTTTGGAGAACCTACTGCCCTCGATCCGATATCAGGGATGGAGTTGACTTCAAACCCGAGAAGAATTGTAAATGGTGTAAGATGGCTAATGAATGTCCCTTCAATAACCTACGCGGATCCAATGATGAGGGGGAATGGAAGGATAGACCGAGGCTCATCTTAACAAACCTCAAGTTCGAGCTCCCAGATGGCCTCAAGCCAAGGAGGTTATACCTATTGGCTTTAAGCGAGAGAAACATGGCCGCGGCTAGGGGCGGATACGTGGTCGAGTGCATACCCTCGGGGACTAGGTTCAGCTTCGAGGCGATCCTGATGGCGGAGGGATGCCGCTTCGAGCGAGCCTTCGACCAAGCCGTGAGAGTCAGCTTAGAGTTCTTCGGCTGGGGTGGGAGATGTAACGAGGGCTTCGGGAAGGGTAGAATCCTACAAGTTGAGAGAAGTGATTTCAATGGCTTCTGGAGGCGCTACATCAATAGTTATACTCGAAACATTCTGTGGAAGAGGGAGCTGGACCTCCAGATAGAGAC
>JAPDJB010000071.1 GCA_029259285.1 Candidatus Bathyarchaeota archaeon
TACTCGTATAGGCATACCCTCGCCTATGGGAAGAGCGGTGAAGTCATCCTGGAGGGAGGGCTGGAGCCTCTTCACGTATTGGATCAGAGGACGCCGAAGGAAATCCTGGAGGGAGCCGTCGTCATCAGAGGCACCCTGGAGAGATACTTCGTCTCAAGGGACTTCATAGGGAAGCTCGGCAGCCTCAAGGAGGAGCAGGCGGAGTTCTTCATCTACCTCTACCCCCATGGAGAGGAGACGGGTAAGCCCTACTACGTCATCGGCGGCGTAAAATTCAACGTGCACAATCTCCGCATACCAGACCCCGACGACGTTGTGACTGAGCGCCTCGAATGGATAGGCCGGAGCATAGAGACTGCCGTGGTGAGCTAAGCAGATGAACCCCGAGGAGCTCCAGGAGCTCGAAGCCAAACGACGTGAAATCCTCGAGGAGAGGGAGAGGCTGAGACAGCGATTCGAGGAGAATGAGGAGCGCCTACGCCGAGAAGTCCTGTCAAGGCTCAGCATCAAGGACAGGCTCATGCGGAGGCTGAGGACGAAGACGGTGAAGACGGTTCTGAGGGATGACCTGGGGGAGTTCATCATCGAGACGAGGCTGATGACCAGCGAGGAGATGGCGAGGGCCATGGAGCTCGATAAAATGCTTAGGGAAGCCGGAGATGACCCTGAGAAGTATCTCAAGGCCATGAAGGGGTTTAGGGAGCTCCTCGACGAGCTGTGTGTAACCCCAGGCCTCAGCGACGGCTTTTGGACTGATCCGCAGTGTCCGGCGACCGATGATGTCGTTGTGGCCGTCGTCTTGAACACGGCTGCTGGGGCTGCTAAGGCCCTTGGGGAGGCCATTAGGGATGTCAGGAAGTTTCGCAGCCAGCCCTGAGGGTCAGATGCTCTTCACCCTGTGTGTGCTGCTGGGGAAGACGCCACGGGAGCTTGGAGAGCTTCGTCGCCGTGACCCCCTCAACTATGAGTTCCTGGAGGCGGCCCTCAGGGAGCGGCTGAAGAGGATGACGGGGTGGTGACATGTGTCACCACCTGGGAGGTGATGGATGGTGAGCATCAGCCTAAACATCGAGTGGGAAGGCCTGGACCGGCTGCGGAGATACCTAGCTGAGACCATCCCCGAGGCCTTTGAGAAGGCGGCCCTAGAGGCCTTGGACGAGGCGACGAGGAGGGGAGTCGACCATGCTAAGGCTGTTGCTCCCGTCGACACGGGGGCGCTGAGGAAGAGCATCAGGCAGGAGCCTAAGCCCAGGAGGGAGGATGGCTACTATGAGGCGGGCATATCAGCCGGAGGCGGAGGGGTTGTAAACCCCAGGACGGGGAGGGAGGTGGATTATGCTGGGTTCGTTGAGTGGGGCACGTCGAGGGCTCCAGCCCAACCCTATTTGACTCCGGCCCTCTACGAGGCTGGGGAGCTGCTCCCAGAGGCCTTCCTGAGAATTTTGAGGAGGCTGATCAAAGTTGGCTGAGGCGCCTGTCATCACTGGTAAGCTGAGGCTGAAGGATGAGACGGATGAAACCCTAAACAGCCTCAGGAGCAAGATCACCAGCACATTCAAGGACATCGGCTCCGTGGCCGGGGGCATCATCGCAGCTGAGTTTGCGCAGAATGTCACCGGAGCCCTGGAGGATGTGGGCCGACAGGCGACGGATTCGGCAGCGGCCTTCGAGCTCGCCACGGCCCGGATCATCGCCGCCGTCGGAGCCACAGGGGAGGAGGCTGAACGGCTGAGGAGTCAGCTTGAGGAGACGGCGAAGACCCTCGGCGTCGAATACGGCGTCGGAGCCACCGCAGCCATGGAGGCCCTAGAGTCTCTGGTCAAAGCCGGTCTCGAGGGCAGGGAGGCCGTCGAGGCCCTAGCAGGCGTGCTTCAATTGGCGACGATCGAGGGGATCAACACCGAGCAGGCTGCCAACATGGTGGTCCAGGCCATGACTCAGTTCGGCCTCTCAGCC
>JAPDJB010000098.1 GCA_029259285.1 Candidatus Bathyarchaeota archaeon
TCAACGCCGATGAGGAGGCCTCTACCCCTCACATCGCCGATGATGCTATGCCTCCCCATCATCTCCCCAAGCCTATCCATGAGGTAGGCTCCAAGCCTCTCAGCCCTCTCGATGAGGCCCTCCTCCTCTATCACCTCGATGTTGGCCAGGGCGGCCGCACAGCCGAGGGGGAAGGCATCGAAGGTGTGGCCATGCCTGAAATGCTCCCCATCCCGCTCATGGAGCTCCGCCCTAGCGACTACGGCGCTGAGGGGGATGCCTCCCCCAAGGGCCTTACCTAAGATTATCATGTCAGGCTCAACGCCCCAATGCTCACAGGCGAACCATCGGCCCGTTCTGGCGAAGCCCGTCTGAACCTCCTCCGCGACGAGGAGGATGCCATGCTCCTCGCAGATCTCCTTGAGGCCCTGGAGATAGCCGTCGGGGGGGACGATCCATCCAGCATCTCCAGCTATCGGCTCGATGAAGACAGCCGCCACCTCATCCGGTGGGAGATAGCTCTTGAAGGCGTAATCCTCGATGTAATGGAGACATCTGAGATCGCAGTCTGGATGCTCTAAGCCGAAGGGACATCGATAACAGTTTGGATATGGTATATGATAGACTCCAGGGAGATTTGGGCCGAATCCCCTGACCATCCACGTCTTATAGGAGCTGAGGCTCAGCGCTCCATAGGTCATGCCATGGAAGGCTCCGGCGAAGGCGATGACATAGGGCCTGCCCGTAGCCCACCTCGCCAGCTTCAGGGCGCAGTCATTCGCCGCCGAGCCTGTTAAGGCGTAGTAAACCCTCTTCTCAAATCTTCCAGGGGTTATCCTCGCCAGCTCCCTCTCAAGCCTATGCCTCTCCTCAACCCAGCCATGGGTCACCCCATCCATCTGGCGGCGTAGGGCCTCCATAACCCTTGGATGGCGATGGCCGATGTTGACGACGCATCGACTGGAGATGAAGTCCAGGAAGACGTTTCCATCCGGATCCCTGATCCATATCCCCCCAGCCTCAGCCGCCAGTGGATGCCTATAGGCCGAGGGTGGGAGGCCAGCGGCCTCAAGTATCTCCCTCACCTTAGGGCCTGGAGGCTCCACGACGATTCTAGGAGCCTTCAGGCTCCAGAGTTCCTCGACGCCCATCTAATTGGATCTCCTCACTAAAGATTTAAGGAAGACCCGTCGGTTAATATAGGATTGCGATGGCGAGGCTTAGGAAGCCTAAGGAGGAGATGAAGTATATCCTAGCGACGGATGTCGGTAGCACGACGACTAAGGCCCGCTTCTTCGAGCGTAAGCCGGAAGGCTGGAGATTCGTCATAGCAGGCGAGGCGCCGACGACGGTTGAGGCGCCCTACGAGGATGTAACCCTCGGCGTCAGGAACGCCGTGAGGGAGGTGGAGGAGCTCACAGGACATAAGATCCTCGCGGAGGATGGAAGCGGCATCGTCGTCCCCTATGACGGTGAGAGGGGTGTTGACCTCTACTGTACGACGAGCAGCGCCGGTGGAGGCCTCCAGATGATGGTGGCAGGCCTCATAAAGACGATGACTGCTGAGAGCGCCAACAGGGCGGCCCTCGGAGCCGGAGCCATAGTTATGGACGTCATCGCCCAAGACGATGGGAGACCGGTCTACAAGAAGATTCAGAGGATTAGAAGCCTCAGACCCGACATGATCCTACTCGCTGGAGGAACCGATGGGGGAGCAACTACGCATGTTATGGAGATCGTCGAGTTGATAAGAGCAGCTGAACCTAAACCGCGACTAGGTCTAGGTTATAAACTTCCAATCGTTTACGCAGGAAATAAGGATCTAAGGCCTCAGATAAAGAAGGCGTTAGGAGATATCTTCGCTCTCACTATCGTTGATAATATAAGACCAATTCTCGAAGTGGAGAATACTGAGCCTGCTA
>JAPDJB010000170.1 GCA_029259285.1 Candidatus Bathyarchaeota archaeon
CTCGATCAACAGTATGGCCTCGGCATCTAGGGGGTAGCCGACCTTCAGCTTCTCCTCCACAGCTTTTATGGTAAGGTGATCCATGAACTCTAAGGCGGATGGTATTATCCCAGACGCTATTATATCGGAGACCGCTTGGGCCGCATCGTCCATCCTGTCGAATATCGCCATTATCGTCCTGGTCCCCTCGGGAACCTTCGACAACTTCAACGTCGCCGAAGTTATTATCGCAAGCGTCCCTTCCGAACTTAGCAACAGACCGGTGAGATCGTAACCCGGCCTCTCTAGGGCCTTCCCCCCGACCTCGTAAACCTCGCCATCGGGTAGGATGACCCTGGCCCCCAAGAGGTAGTTCGACACCACCCCATGCTTGAGGCAGTGAGGCCCGCCCGCGTTGTGTGCTATGTTTCCGGCTATCGTGCTGACCTCGTAGCTTGCGGGATCGGGGGCGAAGTACATGTTGAGACCTCTCATCTTTGCGATATCCGAAACTTCCTTCGTGAGGACTCCCGGCTCCACCACGGCGACGCCGTTCTCTTCGTCGAACTCGATGAACCTGTTCATCCTTGAAAAGACGAGTAGGACCCCACCCTTCACGGCTATGGCGCTCCCACTTAAGGCGGTGCCGGATCCCCTCGGCGTTATCGGAATCCCGTACTTCCTGCAGATCTTCACCACCTCGATCACTTCATCCTCATCCTTCGGTAGGACGACGACATCGGGGGTGGACCTAGTTAACGAAAGGGCGTCGGATTCGTATGAAATCAGCTGGATCGGATCCTTCAAGACCCACCGCTCCCCCACGGCCCTTTCAAGCTCAAGGAGGGCCTCCTTCGGTATCATACAAGATGGGTAAAAATTGGTTATATTTTAATCTTTTAAATATATTAAGTATATACTTTATTAAGCCACGTAATTACATGTTCGCCCCAGAGAAACCTACTTAAGCGCTCTTAACCATTATGACGGAAGGATGAAGTTCGCGCATCTGGCCGATCTGCACCTAGGCTACCGCCAGTACGGGCTCTACGAGAGGCTCGAGGACTGCAACAGGGCATTTGAGAAGGCCGTGGAGGAGGTAATCGAAAGGGATCTTTCGTTCGTCCTTATTTCGGGGGATCTGTTTCACTGCGGATCTCCCCCGGCCGTGGCGGTAAGGAGCGCTTTCAAAGGGCTGTCGATGCTCAAGAGGGCTGGTATACCCGTAGTGGCGATAAGGGGGAACCACGACGGCCATTTCGAGAGGGGTGGGAATTACCTGAGCCTGCTCGAAGATGCAGGCCTCTTGACCTACCTAGAGGGGGAAAGGTTCTACACGGATCTCAAGGCCGATGGGGAGAGGGCCAGGATACTTGGGATCGGTTGCCTCGTCGAGGCCCAGCTCGTGGAGAGGCTCGAATCCGTGAAGAAGGCGATAGATCCATCGGCGGATCATAACATACTGATGCTTCACCAATCGTTCGACAAGGTCTCGTCTAAGGACCGATCCTGGCTCGTCCACTCCGCATACTTTTACGACGATGCATTCAGGCACGTGGATTACTTCGCCCTTGGCCACGTGCATGAGCGCTGTAAGCATCCCGAGTTTCCGGCCTACTATCCCGGCTCCATAGAGTACTGGGACATCGACGATGCCGAGACCCATATCTTCGACATGAAGAGCGGTAGGAGGAATTTCAGGGCCAAGAGGGGGAAAGGCTTCTTGGCGGTGAATCTTGACGATGGCATCAGGGTCGAGCCCGTAGAGGTGGAGGGGAGGAGGGTCGTCCACCTGATATTCGAGTACGGAGAGATAGATCCTAGGGTTGCGAGTGAAGAGATAGCCGAGATCCTTCCGGAGTTCGACGAAGTTGGCAGCTTGGTCGTAGTAAC
>JAPDJB010000110.1 GCA_029259285.1 Candidatus Bathyarchaeota archaeon
TAGAGAAGGGGGATGTATAGGCATCTATAATGAGCTTCCAACAGAGCCTAGGGATCCAGACTTCGTCATCACTCATGTAGGGCGTTATGGCCCCATGCAGAGCGGTGCGGCCACTGATGTATGCTGTCGAGACGGCCATCTAGCCGCCTGTAACTCCTTCTGGGAGGAGAGTAAGGTGTTGGTCTGGAAGACTATGCCCATGAGGGATGGAGAGGAGCCTGACGCTGTCCTGACGATGGCTGGCGGTGAACGCATCATGGAGCCTTTCACGGTCTACATCTATGATAACATACTCTTCGTGGGAACCCATGGAGGCTCAAAGGTGTTCATCTACAAGGATCTTATGGCCCTCACCGATGATAGTGAGCCTGATCTCATCGTCACTAAGATTCATGGAGCCATCCATGACATCTTCTATGACGGCCACTATCTCTTCATCTCCGCAGGCTCTGGAATCCACATCTACCACGGCTTACCAGATGAGGATCGGGAGGCTGATGAGGTCATCACCGAGGTCGACCTCGGCGGGGTTCGCTATCAACTCGATCCCTGGGGCCTATACTTCGACGGCGACTATCTCTGGGTTTTCACAGGCTGCTCTGAGCATTACTCATTCATCCTACGCATACCGAGGGAGGGGATCGAGCCTCACTTTCCCACTCACCTCATCAGGGAGGACTTTGAGAAGTACCTAGAAACCGGCGTAGTCCCCGAATTTCTCATACCCTTCGAGAGGTGGAGGAGTTCCATGGAGACGAGTGGTGTGATGGAGAAGCCGGTTGGGGAGATGCCGATGGAGGAGAAACCCGTGATCCCCGAGGCTGCGAAGGTGGTCATCAGGGATGTAGGGTATAACCCCTCAGAGCCTGTTGAGGGGGAGGAGGTGGAGGTGCGGGTTGATGTGGAGAACATCGGCGGCGGCATCTCCCTCCTCATCGTGAGGATCGACGGATCCGAAACCATAATTGAGGGATTGAGCGCTGGAGAGAGCAAGACCGTGATACTCCACGTAAAGCCTGAGGAGGTGGGGGAGAACACCTACACCGTATGGGTGGAAGATGAGAGTGGTCGCACGCTATCCATGAGGGAGTTCTCGATAACCGTTAAGCCTAGGGGTGGCCCTCACCCATTCCTCCCAATGTCTCTCACCGCCTCCATCATACTTGTCGTCGCTATAATCCTTTTATGGATGTGGAAGAGGCGGCCAAAACTATAATAAGTAGTTACCCCCTTACCCTTTAGCTCCCTAAAGGGACTTCCCCTAGGAGTCCCGGGGAAAGGTGGAGGGATTGGTTGGGCTATCCTTCCTAGGTGGTACACGGGAGGTTGGGAGGAACGCCATCCTCGTCGAGTCAGCTGGGGCTAGGCTGCTACTGGACTATGGGGTGATGCTCGACGAGGAGCCTGGCTTTCCAGCTCATGTGAGGGCTATGGACATCGATGGCATCGTCGTCACCCACGCCCACCTCGATCACTCTGGGGCTGTTCCGATCTTCTATCTCACGGAGCGGAAGCCCCTCTTCATCACTCCCATAACGGCTGAGCTGGTGAGGGTTCTCATAAAGGATTTCATTAAGCTGAGCGGCTACTACCTCCCCTTCGAATATCTAGAGCTTGAAACCATGATGCGCTGCCGCAGGGACATCCACTACGGCATGAGGATCAGGGTTAAGGACGTCGTCTTCACTCCCATCAACGCTGGACATATACCCGGAAGCTTCATGGTTGACATAGAGGCTAAAGGTAAGCGCATCCTCTATACGGCTGACATAAACACCATAGACACAAGGCTCG
>JAPDJB010000014.1 GCA_029259285.1 Candidatus Bathyarchaeota archaeon
TAGGCTTCGCATTCTACTCCACAGGCTTAAATAGGCGTTGAGAATACCCTGGGCGTTGACGCCGAGCATGTCGTCGACGACATCGAGGAGTCACTCCGCGGAGACCTCTCAACCAGGTGATGGCGTTCCAGGTTGAAGAGGGCTGCGGCCATTAGAGAGACCTCTACAACCACGATTCTTAATTTAGGTCTTAGCCCCTCTTTTGCTTTTCACATTCATTAAATGATTTTCCTACCTCGCGTCATCTTGGGTCTTAAATCCTCTATCTACACCATGATCTGGGCGGTGGCTCGCTGTAGTCCCAGGCCCAGATGGGCTGTGGTATGGGCTTGAAGCCCTCTTCACGGCATCTGGCGATGAACTCCCTGGCCTCATCCCCATCTTCTATGGGGTCCGAGACCAAAACCACCTTCCCACTCCACCTCGCCTCCCTCAGCCATCTCAACGCCTCCTCCACCTCCTCCCTCGACGCCTCGACGCTCACGCCATCCCTATAGATGTGCCACAGCTCCTCCCTCAACACGCCGTCGATGGAGGAGAGGAGGCGTCCATCCCTTAGAAGCCTCAGGGCGGATCCAATATTGATGTAGAGCTGGAAATCGGGGCCATATCTCTCCTCGACGGCCCGGGATATGTTCTCCACCAACTGGATCATCAACTCCTCCGTGTCGACCCCCCTACACCATGTGAAGTTTAGATCCAGGAGAATTGTGGAGGCGTCCACGTTGTCGAGGAGAACCCCCTCAAAGCCAAGCCTATAAGCCTCATCGATAAGCCTTAGGATGACGTCCCTCCACCTCGGATGCCAAAACTCGATGAAATGCTTCCCCTCATACTCCGTGGATTCATGAATCCAGCTCTCACTGGAGACCTCAGACCAATAGGGCCTCCAATCCTCGGCGTATCCAAGATTCACATAGGCCAACAGTAGATGACATCTACCCCTCAACGCCTCCACCGTTGAGGATGTCAAATCCTCCATCTCCAGGATAACCACATCGAAGCGCCTATGCATCAAATCCTCAGGCTCCACATCGGTGAGATAACAGCAGGAACAGACCTCCCCACTCCCCCTATTAACGAGAATCTGAAGCGATAATACCGCAACCATCGATGTGAAGATTAAAAACAGGAAGACCCTCCGCATCCTTAAGGGATATGGGGATGCAAGATAAGATTTTCATGTAGGAGACATCCCCTCAGATCAGCGGGATGGATTTCCATCCCTAAACCCCTTATAGGGTTCCCCTCACCTTTTAGGTGGATGCCTAAGATCTGCGTCGTCATCCCCACCTATAATGAGGCTGGAACAATAGGGAAACTTCTGGGTAGCTTGGGGTCTCTTGGCTTGGATCTCCATATAATCGTCGTCGACGATGGAAGCACCGATGGAACGATCGAGATCGTGGAGGAGGCCTCTAGGCGGTATGGGAATATCACCCTCGTGGAGAGGGGAGCCAAACTAGGTTTGGGTTCAGCTCTTAGAGATGGCCTTAGGAAGGGGCTTGAGTTGGGTGCGGAGCTCCTCGTGACGATGGACGCCGATCTCTCGCATGATCCCCTGGAACTCCCAAAGCTTGTTGGGGAGGGGATGCCTCATCGAATTGTCTTGGGTAGTCGATATGTCGAGGGGGGATGTATAGTTGGCTGGGGTCTTTATAGGCGGCTGGTCTCCTGGGGCGCCAACTTCCTCACCCGCCTCCTGGCGGGAG
>JAPDJB010000106.1 GCA_029259285.1 Candidatus Bathyarchaeota archaeon
CTTCGAGAGGGGTCTCATCACCTATCATCGAACCGACTCTACAAGGGTGAGCGACGTAGGCCTAAACGTCGCTAAGAACTATCTCGGCTCAGACTTCAGGGGGAGAACCTGGAGCCTCGGCGGGGAGGGGGCGCATGAATGTATTAGGCCGACAAGGCCGTGGGATAGGGAGACTTTGAGACGCATGATCGTCGAGGGCGTCCTAAGGGTTGAGGGATTGACAGCCAGGCATCTAGCCCTCTACGACCTCATATTCAGACGCTTCATGGCGAGTCAGGCCCCCGAGATTGAGGTCTACGTGAAGCGCTATCTCATCAAATACAGCGATAGAAGTCTCACCGAGGAGAGGGTTCTGAGGGCTGAGGGGAGGGCCATCCAGCTATATAGGAGCATCAAGGTTGATCGTGAACTCCCCCTTGGGCGGAGGAGGGTTCACATCGAGTGGAGGCTCATACCGGAGGGTTATCCCTACACCCAGGCCGATGTGATCAGGCTGATGAGGGAGCGATCCATAGGGCGCCCCTCCACCTATGCATCAATACTCCAGAAACTCTTCGATAGAGGCTACATATACGAGCGTAAGCGATGGCTCCTATCAACCAAGCTGGGAAAAGCCGTCTGCAGATACCTCGACACCCACTACGGCAGTTTCGTCTCAGAGGACAGAACTAGAAGGCTGCTGGAGAAGATGGACTCCATAGAGCGAGGCGAAGCAGAATACATCGAGGTTCTCACAGAGCTATACAATGAGGTCAAGACGATCCAATAAGCCCCAAACCCAAATCGAGGGATGGCGTGAACAAGGATGTGAAATCCAATCCTAAATGGCGGATACGGAGAGGCCTTTCAAATAATGGAGACCCTTTTACGAGGCCCCTGGAATAGACCCCTCCCTCTATGTGACTGCCACCAGTCATATCCTTGGAAAAATTCCAGAGGCCTCTTACAGTGGCTGTAATTCCAATCCCGCCTCCTGGAGGAGTTAAAATGGCTTTAACCTTAATCCCCTCGGCCCTGACAGTGGCTGTCAGATCAAATCCATGGCTAAGCCTTGGGAAGGCTCCCCTCCAGAACCGACCCCCTGGTTGGAAGACCTGACCCCAGTGCGGCCGCCGGGATTCGAACCCGGGATCTTCAGCTTGGAAGGCTGACGTCTTAGCCAGGCTAGACGACGGCCGCCCAGGATTGATTTGATGGTGAGCGTGATTAAAAACGTAGCGTTTGGGGAAAGCTATTTCAGGGTTTTTTGAGGTTGTTTGTGGATGGAACCCTTTCTGCTGGCTCTCGTCGGCCTTCTGGGCGGGGTGATAATGAGTTTTATAGGTGCCAGCGCTGTGATGGTTGTGGTTCCCAGCTTAAATCTCCTCGGATATAGGATGCATGTCTCCATAGGGGTTAGCCTCCTCGTCGATGTCTTGGCTTCTCTCGCTGTCGGCTATACATATTGGAGGCATGGGAACGTCGATCTAAGCGGAGGCCTCTGGATCGCCTTGGGTTCGATCCTCGGCGCCCAGCTCGGCGCAGGGGTGACCGTCGCCCTCCCAGAGTGGTTTCTCGCAGTCTCCTACGCCCTCTGGATGATCGGCTCAGGCGTGGCAATATGGAAGAAGGGGCTAGACCGTAGAGCCATCGTTGAGAGGTTGAGACGCTACGTCGAGTTTGACTCACAGCCTAAGAGGATCGCAGCCGCCTTGGCTCTGGGCTTCGGC
>JAPDJB010000016.1 GCA_029259285.1 Candidatus Bathyarchaeota archaeon
CTCGGCTGTATAGCTCTATCTCCGATGGGGCCCTCTTCAGACATTCGGCCACCAGCTCCTCTGGGATTCTCACCCGTCTCTCCTCGACTTCACATCCGTTCTCCCCCAGCAGTCTCAAGGCATTCTCGTTTCTAACCTCTACCCCCACTCTCTCTAGGATCTGTAGGGTGGAGGCATGTATCTCCTCTATCTCATCCCTCTCCAGAAGTCTGAATCCCCTAGCCATGTCCTTCATCGATCTGCTCTCTAATCAATTAAGTTTGACGATATCCCATCCCTCGTTGAGTGAGCCATAAATTGGATGGTGTGACGCCTATTATACGCCTATACAGGGCGCTAGGTAGTATATGAGTCTCCCCTTCGGTATCTCGAAGTTCAGCTTTATCGGCATATCCGTCGACAGCTCCAGGGTGGTCACCTCGCTGGAGGCTGATGCCGCGTTGATAATGTCCTGTAGATAGCTGAGGGTGAAGGTGGCTGAGCTCGGCTCCTCCACCTTAAGCTCCAATAGGTCTTCAGCCTCTAGTGTCCAGACGCTTGAGACGCTTCCCACGTCGCCCTCGGCGCTGATCTTGAACTCCTCATCGTTGATCTCAAGTTTCACGTGTTCCCCGACGAGGGAGGCGTCTTTAATCGCCCTCTTCAGGCTCTGCGTCAATATTCGGGCTGAGGCTTTGAAGAATATCTTTGGCGTAGGCGTCTCCTCTTCGAGGGGTTCTAGGAGGGGGATGAGAAACCTCCTTTTATGTCCACCCCTCACGCATTCGATGGAGAGCCTCCCCTCCTCCAGCCTCATTCGAACCTGTTCTCCCCTCTCAACCCTGTCGAGGAATTTCAGGAGTTCCCTTATGTTGACGGTCAGCTTCGTCTCCTCGTCGCAGAGATATTCGTCGAAGAAGTCTCTGGGTAATTCGAAGTCTACCATGGCGACGTGGCTGGGATCCATGGCGAGGAGCTTCAACTCCTCCTCGTCGACGTTGAAGCTTCCCTCCTCAACGATGACTGATAAGGCCTTAATCATCCTCTTGAAGGAGTCGACGCTGGAGAGCTGGATCTCAAACAAGGCTTCCACCTTCGTTTTTGACGCTAATAAATGGGGTGATGATGTTTATATTCTTTCTCAGGTGTATTCACGCCAGGTGTAGCCACATTTAGTGCATCTATAGAACTGGGTGGTGCTCTCGTCGATGCCCCTCGTCTGAACCATCCACCAGTAGGCCTTGTTATTGCCGCATTTTGGGCATTCGATGGTGACCTGGGGCATCGTCCTCAGGTTCCGCTCCTCCTCTCCGACGACGACGATCTTATCCGTCTCTGGGGTGCTCCTCTGGTAGAGGATGCCCCCCTCCATCGACTCCTCATATCCGCATCTAGGGCATCTGTAAGCCCTCTCCTTTCTATCAACTATGAGGGCCGAACCACATTTGGGGCAGAACTTCATTTCTCTAGAGCCTCTCCCAGCGTTTTCCTTTAGGCCTATAAGCGCCTTTTAAGTCTTTTGATCGAGGGCTGAGGCTATAAGCCCTGCGACTCTCAAGGCCTCCGGCATCTCCTCCCCCTCCCTCGTCGCAACCCTGAGGATCGAGGCGGCCTCCCTGCTTCTGAGACCTATTGAGAGAACCCTTAGCCTTCGACACCCCAGCTTCATCTCGAAGTCTAT
>JAPDJB010000134.1 GCA_029259285.1 Candidatus Bathyarchaeota archaeon
GCCGTTGTAGGGCCTGGTCTAGGGGTTCACGATAGAACCGTTGAGGCCGTTGACAGCCTTCTAGACGAGGTTGAGGCTAGGGGTATCCCAACCCTCATCGATGCCGACGGCCTTAAGGCTGTGGCTAGATTGGGGAGGAGGTTTAAGGGGTCGACGGTTCTCACGCCTCATGGAGGGGAGTTCAAATTGTTAACCGGCAGGGAGGCCGCCGGAGACCTATTAGAGAGGGGGCGAGCCGTCGAAGAAGCGGCGAGAAGGCTTGGAGCAATCATACTGCTTAAGGGTCATGTGGATGTCATCAGCGACGGCAGGTATACTCGATATAATAGAACGGGAAATCCAGGTATGACCGTCGGCGGGACGGGGGACGTCCTCTCAGGCATCGTGGCAGCCTACATGGCTCAGGGCGTCAACCCCTTCGAGGCAGCCGTGGCGGGGGCTTTCATAAACGGCTATGCTGGAGACCTAGCCTACGGGGAGAAGGGATGCCACCTATCACCCCTCGACCTCATCGACCGCATCCCCAGGGTCATCGAGGAGGCCTTAGCTGGGAGGCTGAGGGAGGCTGAGAGGCCTAGGGTATCTCGACGGCTTCCACCTCGCTGAAGTCCGTCAATCTATTCACCTTCACAAGGCCTCTGGAGATGGTGTAGAGGTAGTTGCCGATGTATATGGCCCTCCTCACCTCCCATCTCGGATTCGGAGGCCTCCCATCATCCATGTGGGTGATCCAGGCCTGATCCTCTATGCCATCGGTTGACAGCTTCAAGACGACGGCCCCCTGCCAATAACCCTTTGAGGGGTGTCTCCAGTCATTTATGGTGATCGGCATCACTAGGAGGCTCCGATCCTCGATGAGGAGGAAGGCCTTATGCTCCCATCTCACCGGAGTGTCTGACCCCCATCCCCCCAGCTCTATCTTGGCCACCTCCCTCGGCCTCGTCGGATCTGAGACGTCGAATATCGCCACCTTCACCCCCCGCTCATAGGCGGCGTCGCCCTCAACTATGACCTCTTTTCCAACGCCGATGAGTAGCCCCTCCCCATAGGGGTGGAGATAGTCGGAGTATCCAGGGATCTTCAGCTTTCCCAGAACCCTTGGATTCTCGGGGTCTGAGAGGTCTAGGGCGAAGAGGGGGTCGACCCTGCGATATGTGACCAGGTAACAGCGATCCCCCATGAAGCGGGCTGAGTGTATCTTCTCGTCGGGGGCTAGTCCCTCAAGGGAGCCTACAACCCTCAGCTCCATGTCCATTATGTATAGGTTGTTCACCTCGATGGGCCTCATCCCCTTAGAGGGATGCATCATACAGCTTGTGGTGGCGATGCGGAAGTATCCCCCATACTCATCCATGGAGAACTGGTCTAGGACTCTACCAGGGACACGGCCTGCGGCCTCATAGAGGATGAGGCCCCTCCTGAAGCTCACCCTATGAATCGAAGTCCACTCTCCCAGCCACCACCTGGAGGCCCTCAGATACTCTGGAATAGTGACGTAGAGGTTCCTCCTTGATGCGTATAGCTCTGAGGCTGAGCCTAGTAGGAAGGTGAGGTGCTGGGGCTTGGCCCCTGGGTCTAGGAGGTCTATGGAGGCTATCGTGGTGAAGGTTTGGCCCCCCTCCGTCGCGTTGTGATA
>JAPDJB010000128.1 GCA_029259285.1 Candidatus Bathyarchaeota archaeon
AGCCACTTCGCGGGCTCGTACGGAACCTTCCTCAAGATGCCTAACTTGTCGATGAGCTTCTGGAGCCTTGGGCTCCTCTGGTAGAACCTAAGGAGCCTGAAGGATAGCCTGAAGAGCCTGGGGCCACGGAACATCACCTTGAACATCCCCCACCTCATCAGCCTCTCCATGAATGACCTCTCGACGTACTTCTCGACGTAATCCCTTGCGACCTCCTGTATCTCCCCGTAGTGGACTCCGGAGGGACAGGCGAGCTCGCAGGCCCTGCACATCACGCAGCCGTAGAGGTAATCCCTGACCGACGCCGTTGGCTCCAGCCTCCCCTCGGCCAAGGCCTTCGCCAAATATATCCTACCCCTAGGGGAGTGGGGCTCGACCCTGAGTAACTCGTAGGTCGGGCATACGGCCAAGCAGAAGCCGCAGTGGGTACATTTGGAGCTGTCTTCGAGGATCGTCTTCAGCAACCGATCGGGGTTCGAAGCCTCGCGGACGGGGGGCTTCTCCGTAACGGTCTTCAGGGCCATCGGAGCGGATTCGATTTCAGGGTTATTTTAACTTTTCCATACGGGTTATTAGGAAAATTTTTACCGCTTCTATATAGTTTTTATACCGACTTTCCATCAGATATCGAGCAGGAACCTGACCCTGTAGGTATCGTCGGCCTCGACCTTCATGAGGTGATAGGTGACGGCCTTGACCCCGACCTTGTACCTGTGCCTCTCCAGGTCGAAACGCTCCCCCTTGGCCCTCGCCGAAAGCCTGAAGCCCCCGTCCCTCCTTTCTATCCGCACGTCGAACTCCCTGTAGACCATCCCCCTGGAGTCGAACTCGATCAGGAGCGATTCCAGCCAGTTGTAGAGCAGGGATTCTAGGTCCTCCCCCTCGACCTCGAACGAGTCCTCACTGACCGCCTCCACCTTTTCCAGCTCGACCATCGTATCGAAGAGCGCCTTTGCCGCGTTCTCGAATGCCTCCTCTAGGCTAGAACCCCAAGCCTCCAGGTAGGCGTCGCTGGTGTGCTCGAGCGGCCTGTAGCCCACGTGCTACATGAGCGGGTCAAGCTTATTAAGCTTCTCAGGGGGATGAGGATCGCCGGGGTGGCGGAGTGGACGAACGCGCAGGCCTTGAGAGCCTGTGGCCCTTCCGGGCCTCGTGGGTTCGAATCCCACCCCCGGCGCTACTTCCCGACCAGGTCTATGTGCATCCTCAGGTACTCCTTCAGGTTTCTGGTTATCAGGAAGTTCCTCCTTACGTGCATGAGCCCGTTGTGGCCCAGCTCCCTAGCGAGCCAGGGCCTCCTTATGAGCAGGGTTACCTTCTCTGCCGCTTCGTCGATCCCGTTCACCAGGAAGCCGGTTATGCCGTCTATGACCTGAAGGGGTATCCCACCGGCCCTCCTAGCGACCACCGGAACCCCTTTCCAAAGCGCTTCGGTAACCGCAAGGCCGAATCCCTCCCTTATCGAGAGCTGCATCGCCACCGTGAAGGAGCGCTGCAATGCGTTCACCTCCCTATCCCCGACCCCGTCCATGTTCGTGAGGATGTGGATATCTCTATGAGGTTTAGCATACTCGACGGTCTTCCTGTACCACTCGCTCCCCTCCG
>JAPDJB010000171.1 GCA_029259285.1 Candidatus Bathyarchaeota archaeon
CCGCCCGATAACCATCACCACCTACCAGATGGCCACTAGCAGACACCTCAGAGACATCTGGAGGACACGGTGGGGCCTCATCGTCTTCGACGAGTGTCAGCATATACCCAGCGAGGTATGGGGAAGAGTTGTCCACATCCAAGCCATAAGAAGACTCGGCCTAACGGCGACCCCAATAAGGGAAGATAAGCTAGAGAAGATGATCTTCGCCTGGATTGGGCCGCCGCTCATCGACAGGGCCTGGCTGGAGATGGCGGATGAGGGCTGGATCGCCGAGGCCGAGCTCTACGAGGTTCTGGTGGAACTCCCATCCAAGCTGAGAAACCGATATGAGAAGGCCACCGACTGGGAGAAGGTGCTTATCACGGCGATGAACCCGGCGAAGATCGAGGCTGTGAAGGAGATATTGAAGAGGCATAGAGGAGAGCCGACGCTCATCATCAACTTCTACGTCGACTCGGCTCTGAAGCTCGGCGAGGCCCTAGAGGTGCCTGTGATCACTGGGAAGACGCCGAAAAAGAGGCGACATCAGCTTTATGAGGCCTTTAGAAGGGGAGAACTCAAGACCCTGGTAGTTACCAGCGTCGGCGAGGAGGGCATAGACCTCCCCAACGCCAGGGTCGGCATCAACGTAAACGGCCTATACGGAAGCCGGATGGGCTTCACCCAGCGCTTCGGCAGAGTCCTAAGGCCAAAGCAGGGGAAAGCCATCTTCTACGAGCTCGTCACCGAGGGAACCGTCGAGGAGGAATACTCCGAGAGACGCCGAGCCTACCTGCTGTCAAAGGGCTATGAGTTCAATACTCTCCATCTCACACCCTCGGGGCTTAGGAGGTGAAATATTGGAAGGAGTAGATGAGCCTATCTGCAATACTCCGGCTGACTGCATCGGCTGCCCCTATGAGGATGACTGCCCCTATGGGGAGAGTGAAGATGAAGTCTTCCTTACAAGCGATGACCTCGATGAATGGATAGATCACGACTACCCAGGAGCCGAATGGACGATTCAAGACGGTAGAGTCATCATTCTCAAGCTCCCCGAAACTGCGTCTTCCTCAAATGGATCGGGGCCAAGCTATCCGGGCTACATCCCCCGCCCGAAGAGGAAGACGCAGCGGGAGAGAGGTGAAGAAGGTGGCTGAGGATAGACTTGATGCTGTCGACTTTATCCTCAACACTCTTCAAGAGCATGAGCGCAGCCTAGACCGAATTATCGCCCAATTAGGAGAGGTAGCCGACCTCCTTAGAAACGCAACTTTAGAGTTTGTCGGAGTCATCGTTCAGAGCCATGAGCCCCAGACCCCTCCACCCGATCCTCCTCAGCCGATGACAGCTAGGCCGCTGGAGAACGATGATCGAAAGGAGACAGAGAGAGCTGGGGAGCGGGAGATGGAGGAACCCTCCCCATCAGCCATAAGGCCACAGATTGAACAATTCGACGACTATGAATTCAGCGAGGAGAAGGAACTCCTAATCAAGATTCTACATAACCTGGCTAAACTTCAGTATCTATCAATCACGGATTTATGCCGAATTATAGGGGCTCCGAGAAACTACCTCACGGGATTCATGGCCGCCTTAGAGGCCTGCAAAATAGTCAGCAG
>JAPDJB010000033.1 GCA_029259285.1 Candidatus Bathyarchaeota archaeon
CAGGTATCAGAATATTCGGTACCGGCAGGAGCGACTTTCCGAACCAGGTGAACAATTCCCTCGGATTTCCGGGAATATTCCGAGGAACGCTGGATGTAAGGGCGAGAACCATTACCGATGAGATGCACATAGCGGCCGCTTACGCCATAGCGGAGGTTGCCGAACAAAAAGGTCTCAGGGAGGATTATATCGTGCCTACGATGGACGATTGGGAGGTCTTCCCGCATGAAGCCACCGCAGTAGCCATGAAAGCGATAGAGCAGGGAGTTGCCCGCATTAAACTTTCACGCAACGAGATTTACGAGAACGCGCTGGCCATAATAAAAGAGGCGAGGGAAAAAACCAAAACGCTTATGAAGGCGGGATTAATTAAACCCCCACCACCTCTCTAAATTTATTTAGGTGGTAGAAATGCCCGAGAAAAAGGAAGTGGATGTACTTGAACGGATAGATGAAGGCGTGGATATAGAGAAGGTTATGAAGGAGAGGGAGTTCGAGCTGGATGAGGTCGCCTTCAGGGTGATGCTAGGCCGTAGGCTTAAGAGCTATGAGACCAGCCCCCAGCACGTCAAGGCGGCCAGGATGCTGCAGGAGAAGGGCGTGGAGCTTGGAGCAGGCGACATCATAAGCTACGTCGTCACCAGGGGAGGCGTCAAGCCGGTTCAGCTGGCATCTAAACGCGATGTGGATGTCGACAAATACATCGAGTATCTCGAATCGATGTTCGAGCAGCTACTGGAGGCGCTGGGCATAGACTTCGACGAGCTTGTGGGCAGACCACGGGCGACAACCCTCGACAGCTTCCTCAGAGGTGGGTGAAGCCTTTATAAATCGTCCACAGGGTAGGTTTACTGGTTAGAGATGCCCCTCGTAGATATAGCGTTGATACTCGACGGTAAACACGACGGCGAGGAGGTCATCATCAGGGGCTGGATGTATAACCATCGAAGCAGCGGCGGAATCCAGTTCCTGATGGTGAGGGATGGAAGCGGAGTAATCCAGTGCACCCTCCCTAGGGATAGGGTGCCTGAGGAGACCTATAGACGGGTGGAGAAGCTCCCCCTGGAGTCCGTCGTGGAGCTACGGGGCGTCGTGAGGGTTGATGAGAGAGCCCCAAATGGGAGGGAGCTCTCCATCATGGAGGTCGTCAATCTCTGGGAGGCTCAGCCTGGGTATCCGATCACGAGGAAGAGGCATGGCGTCGAGTTCCTCCTGGATCACAGGCATCTCTACATCAGAGACCCGAAGATGCAGGCCATACTCAGGATCAGGTCTAAGGTTCTGGAGGCCGCCAGGGATTGGCTGAGGGGGCATGGCTACACGGAGACACATTCGCCGAGCTTCATCACAGCCGCCTGCGAGGGGGGCGCAACCCTCTTCAGAGTCGACTACTTCGGGAGGAAGAACGTCTACCTAACCCAGAGCTGGCAGCTCTACGCCGAGGCCCTCATCTACACCCTGGGCAAGATATACACCATCGCCCCAAGCTTCAGGGCTGAGAAGAGCAGAACCAGGAGGCATCTCGCAGAGTATTGGCACCTCGAAGTTGAGGAGCCATGGACA
>JAPDJB010000046.1 GCA_029259285.1 Candidatus Bathyarchaeota archaeon
CCCCTTTGTATAATCCACCACCCGCTCAATAAGCTCCGCGTTGAGCAGAGGCTCTCCCCCTGCGAACTGAACCCTAAAGCTCCCGAAATAGTTGAACATGAGATCCAAAGCCCGCCTCGCCACCTCCCACTCCATGTATTCCGGCTCTTCCCCTCCCCTCGCATAGCAGTAAAGACAGCGAAGGTTGCAGTCCGTAGTAACCCAGAGAACAAGCTCCCCCCTCATCCGCAAACCCTCCTGGCAAGGTTCAGCAGCGCATTTATTGTAGCTGCGGCTATTGCGCTTCCCCCCCGATTCCCCTCAACGGTGATATAGGGTATATCCTGCTTCATGAGCTCCTCCTTTGACTCCCTCGCCCGAATAAAGCCCACCGGCGTCCCGATGATGAAAGAAGGCTTTATCCCCCGCCTGACAAGATCCAGGAGGGCGAGAAGCGAAGCGGGCGAATTTCCCACCGCAACTATGCTCCCCGTGAGTTTTTCTCCCAGAAATTTAAATGCCGCCTCTCCGCGGGTGATCCCCTCCCTCCGAGCCATCTCCCCCACCCCCGGCATGTCCAGAGCACAGCGAATTTCACAGCCGAATTCCCTCGCCAGCCTGTGGTTGATGCCAACAAAGACCATCTTCACATCCGTAAAAATGGGCTTCCCATCGCGAATAGCCGAAAGGGCAGCCGGGATAGCCTCGGGATGAAACCTCACCAGAGAGCCGATTTGGGGATCGCCTGTGGAATGAACGATTCGCTTGACAACCTCCTTCTCCTCCTCGGAAAGCTCAAGGGGGGGAAGAAGGCTCTCTATTAGTTCAAGGCTCTCCCGCTCAATGTCCTCCGGCAACCTCGGAGGATCGGATCTTCCGGGAATAAGTTCGGGAAGAGCCTCCCTTATTCGCCCCGCTACCTCCTCAACTAACCTTTCGGAAAGCCCGAGCGGTTCAAGGAGAGTAAATTCCGTCCCGGGATGGGTCTTCTTTATCTCCTCAATAAGCCGGGGGATGTCCTCGGTGATATGCCTCCCCCGGAAAAGAAAATAAGGAACCACGATTAGCCTTTTTACGCCCCGCGATATAAAGGTCTCCGCAGCCTCCCTCAGGTCGGGACGGTTAAACCAAAGCGCAGCCCACCCCACCTCAACCCCGCGGGGAATAAAAGCCCTCACCCTCCTCACAAGCTCATCAAGAACCCCCCTAACACACCCCTCGCTCCGACTCCCATGAGCAAGAATTATCACCCCATACTTCATCGCTCTAACACCGCCAGCATTTGTAGAAACCATCCCTCCAACAGTTGCTGTTTCATCCCCAGGATGGGGTGGAAAGCTCAAACCGCTTGCCTCAGCATTCGTAATTAACTCCCTAAGCGTTATCCCGGCTCCACATACAGCACATAAATTCTCGACATCGATCTCCATTTTCTTCATCTTTTCAGTTGAGAGAATTATCCCCTCAGCAGTAGGAACAGCTCCACCGCTCAATCCAGTACCTCCACCC
>JAPDJB010000003.1 GCA_029259285.1 Candidatus Bathyarchaeota archaeon
CCTAGCCGTCTTCACCTCTATCTTCACCTTCTCATAGTCGTCGACGCTGTGTCCAGAGCCTAGATGGATGACGAGGAAGGCCTTCTCCCTCGACTCCAGCACGTTGTCGCCGTCGTCGTTGTAGATGAAGAACTTCGCCTGATCGGCTCCGACGTCGCTTAGCAGCGTGGAGGACACCTCCTTTGGATCATCGAGGCTAGACGGCCCCGCATAGATGTCCAGGAGCTCCGCATCTGGGAGGTATATGGAGACGACGATGGAGTCGTTGTTGAGGTCTACCTCGGATCCGCCTACGCTGAGTTTCACGGGGAAGAAGATGTATTCGATGACGCCTGAGGCGTTGGTCTTGGCGGTGACGACGCCGTCGAGCTGTAGGGCGCTGGTGCTCTCTCCCAGGCCCTTGTTGATCGCCTCCTTAGTCTTCTGGGTGGCGAAGAAGCCCATGTTTATGACGACGTAGCTGAGGGCTGCAGCCGTCACGATGAAGGCTATGAGTATTATGGCCGCCTCGATGCCGACCATTCCCCTCCTAGACCTCAAGGCCCTCATAGGCTTCACCTATCCGACTAGAACCCAGGTGCTCTTCGGCATCGTCTCCGGTATGGTGAACTCTATTGAGAGGGGCGTCGTCTTCTCCAATCTGATCTCGACGACGATCCGTGTTCTCACCGATGCGGCATCGCTGCTACTGAGATGGATAATCAGGTAGCCCTTCTCGAAGGAGTCGAGGGTTGAGTCTCCGTTGCTGTTCTCTATGAATAGCTTGGCCGCCGTGCTCGTCGTATTCATACGGGTGACGAGGTCGTCCAAGGTCTTACTCGTCGGGTCATAGTCCTCATCGACGCCCTGATAGATGTCGGCGTATGCCTTAGACCCGATCTTAAGCGTCACGACGGTCTCTTTCTTCCACATGGCGACGTACTTGACGCCGAAGGCCCTCAGCGGGACGACGAAATCGGTGATCTTATCGCCCGTCGAGTCTGTTTTGACGAAGATGCTTCCATCGACCGTCAGTGGCGTGCTCGCCTGCTTCAATCCCTCCTGTATGACGGTCTTACCCCGCTCGGTGGCGAAGAGGCCTTGGTTTACGACCATGAAGCTGAAGGCGGCGGCGATTATGACGAAGGCTATTAGGACGATGGCGGCTTCGAGGCCGACTATACTCGGCTACCTCTACGCCTCTCCATCCTCCGCACCTCTTTCCCCCTTTATGGCCCTCAGCTAGGCCCTATAAAGTGTTTGTGTAAACTAAATGTATATGGTGATGAAATGTATATCATTGAGGGATCGATATTCGGCACTCACCTCTCCACAATGAGGCTTGGCATCGCCCTCTCCACCGCCTTTGTTATCGCAAATCCAAGTATTATTGAGACGAGGGATTGGCCGAATAGGTCACGGATGTAGGAGATGATGGCGAGGGGATAGCCCTTGATGAATATATTGACGAAGAAGTAGGTTGTCGCCATCACGAAGCCAGC
>JAPDJB010000136.1 GCA_029259285.1 Candidatus Bathyarchaeota archaeon
GATGACCGTTGAGCCTGGTTCCCCCCTTGCCGGTGCAAGGTGGTTTCTCCTCTACCTATCAGGGCTGGCGAGCATCCTGATAGCCGTCCTCGTGATCCCGCTGCTCTTTCTCATCTCCATAGGGGGAGAGTGGCTACCTCAGACAGCTGCGGATCCCATAGCCCTATCGGCTGTTGTCCTCTCCATCGGGGCTGGAGCCGCCTCGGCTTCGTTTTCAACGCTCTTCGGCGTCCCCCTCGCCTATGTGTTGAGCCGGATCGATTTCAGGGGCAAAAGCCTGATCCAAAGTCTCCTCGATTTCCCCCTCGTTCTCCCCCATACGGTTGCAGGTATCGCTGTGCTACTTGCCTTCAACAGCAGGGCTCCCCTCGGTCAACTGCTCTCATTCATCGGTCTCAGAGTGGAGGACAGCCTCTACGGCGTGATTCTCGCCATGATCTTCGTCTCCTCACCCTTCGCTGTGAACTTCGCTAAGCGGGGTTTCGACTCCATCGACCTGGAGTTGGAGAAGGTGGCGAGGAGCATGGGAGCTTCAGCCCTAAGGGTCTTCCTCACAATATCTCTACCCTTAGCCTGGAGAAGCATTCTCACGGGATGGTTGATGAGCCTCGCCAGAGCCATAAGCGAGGTGGGAGCCGTAATGGTGGTGGCCTATCATCCAACCGTCGCGGGAGTCCTCGTCTATGAATTGTTCCTAACTAGGGGATTGAAAGCCGCTGCGGGTCTATCGGTTCTGCTGCTCCTAGCCAGCCTAATGATCCTCGCGGGTATGAGGGCTATGGAGGAGAGGAGATGATAAGGGTTGAAGGACTGCAGGTGAGGGCTGGAGAATTCAGGCTGCGGGTTAAGGAGCTCGACATCGAGAAGGGCGAGTATCTAACCCTCATGGGGCCTAGCGGAGCGGGTAAAACCATTCTCCTCGAGACCCTCATAGGCTTTCGGAGAATAGAGACTGGGAGAATCTACGTCGATGGGAGAGATATAACCAAATTTCCACCGGAGAGGAGGGGATTCGCCTACGTCCCACAGAGCATAGCCCTATGGCCCCACATGACCGTCTATGAGAACATCGCCTACGGCCTCAGGCTCAGAGGGGTTCAGGGATCGAGGCTTTATGAAAGGGTCTTAGAGATCGCGGATCGTATAGGCATCGGGAAGCTCCTCAACAGGATGCCGGAGACCCTGAGCGGAGGGGAGAAACAGCGAGTCGCCCTGGCGAGAGCCCTCATCATAGAGCCTCAGGCCCTCCTCCTCGACGAGCCTCTTAGCAGCCTAGATGAGGCTTCGAGGGACTCGGTGAAGGAGCTGATTAAAGGGCTCCATCAAGAACTAGGCTTCACGGCCATCCACGTCACCCACGATCCCGTTGAGGCCGCTGAGCTTGGAAGACGGATGGCGGTGATGTACGACGGCGAGATCATTCAGGTTGGGAGACCCATGGAGGTCTTCAGGGAC
>JAPDJB010000172.1 GCA_029259285.1 Candidatus Bathyarchaeota archaeon
CGGCGAAAGAGAAAGAGGTGATGCTCATGGTCCTGCCATTTATAGCCGGCCTTGCAATCGCAACGGCCGCGTCATTTGTCGCTCCCGAGATTGCTAAACATATTGCAAAGCAGGACCCAAACGTCAGGAGGTACGTGGAAAAGAAAGAAGTCAAGCAGGCGTATGAAGAAGCAGTTAAGGAGGTTGAAGAGAGAGTTGAATCAAAACCAGTTGAAATTCCTTTTGTCGGCAAAGTTGAAAAAATCGATTTGCCTTTTGGGCTTCCCGACATAAGCCCTGGAAGTATAATATATTCGCTTCCGGGCGTTGGTATATGGACAAGAAAGGAAGAGGTCAAGAAAAGAACTGCGGCCAAACTTGTCCAAGCAGGATGGAAGCCAGAGGAAGCGAAAAAGGCAGCCGAAGCAGTTGAGAGAATCGAGACGGCCAAGGCAATCGGTGAAGGTGTCGGGGCACTCATACCATCCGGCGGTGGTGCAGCAATCGCCACAAAGATGGCCGCCCGCGGAATTGCAAAGGGTATCGTGAAGGAAGCGGCCGAAGTGGCTGGCAAATCGCTATTTAAGAAAGGGGCAAAGGAAGTGACCGAATCTGTGTTTGAAAAGGGACTTATCGGCGTCACAAAGAAAAAGGCGGCTGGCATCGTAACCAGAGAAGTCGCAAAAGGCTCGGCGGTTGCAGGTGTTTATGAAGGTGCGGTAACGCAAACAGTTCAGGACATCGCGAGGCGTGATAAAGTCGATGTCGAAACAGCCAAGCAGGCGGCCATCGGTGCGGCCATAGGTGGCGCGGTTTCAGGCGGTTTGGGTGCTGGAATTGCGAGGGTTGCCGTTTCACGTCCCGGTCTTGGCCGAGCCCTCGATTGGTCCACCGAATTCCTTGATCCATACGAAAAACCCGGCGACATCCTTGGGGACATCGCTCTAAGAGCTCGCGGATTCAAGGGTATAAAGGTCCCCATCGTTGAGGAGGGCGAGGGTGTCGTCACAAGAGCTGCGAGGGCTGGAGCAAAGGCTGGGGCAAAAGCACCAACCCCCTACCGTCGCACCAACAGAATCACCGACTCCAACTCAAACCACAACCACGACCCCGACCGAAACAAAAAGATCGGGGACGAGAAGAGTAAGGGCGCACACACTCACTCCAACCGTAACGCCGGGACCAACACCAGCACCGTCGCCAACTCCTTCACCTGCAGCAACGCCCTCACCAACGCCCTCCCCATCTCCGTCGCCTTCACCAACCCCATCCCCATCCCCATCTCCAACTCCAACTCCGACCCCTACACCAACACCAACGCCAACCCCAACACCCGTGCCCGTCCCGACGCCCACACCGCTCCCGCGAATAATTCAGCCATTCTTCCCACCCGTCGGCAAACCCGGCGAGGGTGCTGGAGAGTACGGCAAAAGTACAAGGTACACTTACATCAATG
>JAPDJB010000019.1 GCA_029259285.1 Candidatus Bathyarchaeota archaeon
CGTCTGCGTCCACGTCTGCCCCTATGGTGCCCTCTATATAGGGCCGGATGGGAAGGCTGATGGATGCGATCTCTGCGTCGATAGGGTGGATTCAGGCTTGGAGCCGAGATGTGTTGAGGAATGCCCTGCAAGGGCGATAATATTCGGAGATCTCGACGATGAGGGGGGGCGTGTTCATAGGCTTGTATTCTCTGGGGAGGCGAGGCCACTTCTCCTTGATGGCGTGAAGGGGACATCTGTATATTACGTGCCGTCGAGAAATGAGCGGTGGGATGAGCTGCCAAGGGATATGAACTTCCTGAAGGCACTGGGAGAGCGGAAGAGAGACCTACCGCCGATCAAGGGCCTAATCCGAGGTTGATGGCGTTCCTCAGGAGACATAAAGTTCCCAGCTCCTTTGGATCCACTCCGCCTTCGCTGCTACCCTCGGGGTGGGGGCTGAATAGGATGACGAGTCCCTCACCAAATCGGGCTGAGACTATAGCGGCTGAGCCATCATCATAGACCGCTACGACCTCAACGCCTCTACCAGCCGTCATGTGGGGGCCATTCTGATACCATATCCTAATGCGCTCCCCATAACCCTCCACCAGGGGGTGAGATGGATCTATGACGCTGATCTCCACGACGCCTATGCCCCTCACCCTCCTGTTGGTTACATTTATGATGCCAAGCCCCTCAGGGCGGCCTGGAACCTCGACATGCTCAGCAGCGATGTAGGCTCCGGCGCAGATGCCGATGTATAGGCCACCACCCTCGACGAATCCCCTTATCTCCTCCAATCCCCTTGAGCCGAGGGCTGAAACAATCTCAGCCGTATATCCCCCAGGGACTATCAGCACCCTACATCCCCTCCTGAGAGCTCCACGATGAATCGCATCCTCATCAACCTCCCTGTAGGGTATGCCCAGCCTCTTCAAGGCATCCTCCACATCTCCCGCCAGGATGGCTCCCGAGCCCGCATAGATGTATACCTCAGCCCCCTGACTTGCCCTCCTGATCATGGAGATGGCTACCCCGATAGCGATGGGGAGGAGGATTAGAAAAATTAGATGGCTCCGCCTCATGCCGCTATAGCTTCTTCAGTATCCACCTCTCCTTCGCGTAGCCCGTCTCCTTTGAGGGCTGTTCGAGGGTGAGGTCTTCTATCTCAGCTCTGAGGCCGCATAGCTCCTTGAGGGCTGCGAACATTAGATTCGTCATTATATGGCTGGGGCTTGCCCCCTCGTTGATCAGCCTCATGGAGGACTCGATGACGGAGACGCCGAACATCTCTATGATGACCTCATCCTCAGCCACCTTCGTCAACTGTATCTTAGCCATGTAGCCCATCTCCTCAAGGAA
>JAPDJB010000176.1 GCA_029259285.1 Candidatus Bathyarchaeota archaeon
CTCCAGTATCCAAACCTCGAAGAGGGCTTCAAGAACCTCGCCTTTAGGAGGCTTCAAGGCTGGCATAGGAACCTTATATGTCACGCCGTTTTCCGCTTTGAATACTTCAGGGTCTAGGGGAACGAGAGGGTTTACGGGGCGGAATCCGTGGGCCTCGGCCATTTCCTGAATCTCCGGCCTGAGAAGGAATGAGAGGAACTCTAGGGCGGCAAGCCTCTTCCAATGGTCCACCCAGGACGCATTGAGAATCACTAGTGGATGGTCAGAGTAAACGACGCCCATATCCGGGTAAATGGCTACCAGCCCCTGGCCCCACTTCCCCCTAGCCTTGGGAGCGTTCTCTATGACAACATTCTCGTAAACTGTGAAGAAGGTTATCGCGCCCGGCCCGTTGTCGGTAGCCCATGAGCCGAAGAAGCCGGTCGACTTGCCGTAGTAAACGGCGTGCGACTCGATAGCCTTAACGAACTCTATAGCCTCAGGATTCTTCAGGTCCTCCACGGTTAGCTGATCTGGAGTCTTGTTAACTGCAGATGCGAGCTCCATGAGCAGGGCTATGACGCCGCCGTTCGAGAGCATGGGGTCCGGATGCCCATACTTGTAGTCTACGCCCTCCTTGTCCAGCCTGTAGAGGTCTCTGTAGCTGCTAACACCGTACTTTCTTACGATGTCCTCCCAGCCTACTAGGACGACGGGGCTGAGGACGAGGGGGTGCCACTGCGAGACTATTATTTCTCCGCCGTGAGTCTCGCTCCACTTCTTGTTGAAGAACGGTATCCACACGCTTGATGCTGGGCTCCAGATGTCCGGCTTAACGCTGCCCTGAAGCATAAGATTCACTGTTTCGTGAGAGCCCGTGACGTACAGCACAAGGTTAAGCTTGATGCCGTATCGCTCGTAGAACCACTTCTCGAAGAGAGGCTTAACAGCAGTTATCCAGCCCTCCTTCTCGCTAGTATACAGGAAGACTAGGTCTATTGACTCAGGTCTCTTGCCAGGCACAACTTGGCTCGTTCCCCCGTAAATCCTCAAGAGGAGGGATAAGGCGAGAAGACCAACAAAGAAGCCTGCGATGAAAGTGAGGTAGCCCCGCCTCATCCTCATAGGCTAAGCACCGAGCCTAACGACTATCTCCCTTAAAATGTCAGACGAGTCCTCGCAGGCGTCCGCGCTGTTCTCCAGCGCGTCTAGCGCGTCATAGAACAGCACAACAGCCGCTGGACC
>JAPDJB010000061.1 GCA_029259285.1 Candidatus Bathyarchaeota archaeon
GGCTCATGGTAAGGCAAACTTTAGGAGGCATCCGGCTATAGGGAACATCGGGTACCCAGACGGAGACATTGACCCAATAGGGCGATAGGTGGAATCGTTTGGTCCGCAGGATTTTCTTAGGCAGGACTTGACGCTTCTTGGGTTTTAGTGTAGCATCGTACTCCAGAGGCATAACACTCCTTTCCGTCGGACTTGGCCGACCGGGATGTGGGGCCCTACATCCGACATGTAGGGCCATTTATTTTTTCTTCTTCTGTTGCTTCTTTTGCGGTTGCTTACGTGCTTTTTTCGACTTCACCTTTTCCTCCAGTTCCGCAATCCGTTGCTCATACTCCGCGATCATCATCTCGACCGCTTGGCCCAGGGGTACCTGGTACTTCACAGCATACTGCGATAGCCGTTTATAAACGTGCTCCGGTACCCTTACGGTTACCGTCCCCACTGCAGGCATCGTCTATCCCCTCCTTTCGGCTGGTTACCCTTTCGCCGCCTTCCCCGGGGCCTCTATCTGCCCCTCTGAGGCCCCGTAGAACGCGTTAATTGGGTTTCGTCCTTGCCGGCGGGGTGAAGTACGTCCCCCCCCCGGCGGACGCCAAATAACGGCCTCTGAGGCCCCGACCCCCGGGGCGCTCGGGTCGCCCGGGTCAGGCGTTGCCCTATCCTCCCCGGGGGCGACCTGATTATACCCTGGGGAGATCACCCTGTCAACACCCTGTGATCTCCCCGTTGTCTACAATGGTGACACAATGGTGTTACAATGTGATTACATGTTTGTCACAAGGCCGCCGCCTTGTACTACAGTATTACATGGAAGTACTATAGTACAAGGCGTGCTACGATTCAGCCCCATTGTTGTCACGATCTTGGTCACTATCCGCATGGGCAATCGGGTCGCCGATTGTTTTGTTACGCACCTTCTCCCAAGCTTCACGGTGCTCCTGGATGGCTTCACTGTGGGCATGGGTAATTTGGTCTTCGATTGATTTAACCCATTCTGATAAATGTTCGGTAAATTGAGTTAGTTCACGCATGTTAGAAAATACGAGACGTATGTACTGGTCGCTGTGGCTCATGGTAAGGCAAACTTTAGGAGGCATCCGGCTATAGGGAACATCGGGTACCCAGACGGAGACATTGACCCAATAGGGCGATAGGTGGAATCGTTTGGTCCGCAGGATTTTCTTAGGCAGGAC
>JAPDJB010000147.1 GCA_029259285.1 Candidatus Bathyarchaeota archaeon
GCTTTCTCAATACGCCGCCAGAATGAACATCCAGCTCCTGAAGGCGAGCGACTTCAACCAGAAGCTCAGGGAGAAGGGATGCACCAAGGCCACGGTGCAGAAAATATGCAGAATTGCCCGGAACGAGGACGAGGTAAGAGAGATTCTTGAGGCCATATGGCGAAATCCAGAGAAGGACGTGGAGATTTTGGCCGAGGCCGCCGCCAGAAATAAGGATCTTTACGAGTTCGAGAGGATGCTCGAGAAGCCGAGGTGATGACCGTGCTTATCATAGGAGGTATCAGAATTCCTCCTATCGAAGGCTTATCGGATGAGGAATTACAAAGGATAATCGAAGAAATACTGCGCTTTGCAAGATCGAATCCGCGAAATGTCGAGCGTGACGTTCTCGACTTCAAGCGGGAATTGAACATCTCCGATAAGTATAGAATAAGAAAACTCTTCTCTTCCTTTGCCAACACGCGTGGCGGTCTGCTTATTGTCGGGATCGACGAGAAAAGAGATTATGAGGTTAGCGATTTAACCAACATTCCTGATAACGAGAGACTTGGCCAGATACTTTCAACAGACGATTACATCAGGCCTCCAGTAAGATATTACCCTAGGCTAATAACATACCAAGGCAGAGGATTGCTTCTCTACTACATATACGAAAACCATCAGATACCGATAGAGATACGGGAGGGAAAGAACAGACAGTGGGAGGTGTGGGGACGAACAGCCAGCGGAACAATCCGTCCATTGAGCAGGATAGAAGTTATGTTGAAGTTCTACAGAGGCGTGAGAAAACTGCCCCTCCATGCACAGGTCAAAATTTCAGAGCTAGGTTACTATCCCCCGGACGATGATATAAGGATGCCGTTCGTGGAGTGGCGTGTTAAAGATCAGGGGGAGGTTTATAGATGGCTGCAGATTCCTTGGATGCCCCTGATTCCGCTTCCCCTTCCCTTTATGCCCTTCCGCTATAGGTCAAATCTGTATAGGGCTGACGTTAGCTGGTTCGGGAAACGCAGGGATCTTTTCAATATTTTGAGCGAGTTGGAAGCGACCATTCACGAGACCTACGGAATCGGTTTCGAGGTTTGGACGGTTCCATCGGACAGACCGCCTACGTTTATGGAGGATCACTCCTACTTCAGCGGTTGCGGAGCCGAACAGCTTGGAAGGTGTC
>JAPDJB010000130.1 GCA_029259285.1 Candidatus Bathyarchaeota archaeon
CGATCTCATCTATCCTCAGCAAATACCTCGCCAGGCAGTCCCCCTCCTCCCTCACGGGGACTTCGAACTCCAGCTCCGAATAGGCCCCGTACCCCTCGACCAGCCTTGCGTCGTACCTGACCCCCGAGGCCCTGAGGTTAGGCCCGACTATCCCCAGCCTTATCGCATCCTCCCTCCTCAGGACCCCCACTCCCTCCAGCCTGGACCTCACGTTCGGGTTGTTGAAGAAGATCCTCATCATGTCCTTGAGCACCTTCTTCGTGTACTTTATCGCCTTGTCGGCGTTCTCCTTGAACCCTTTAGGCAGGTCTGCCCTCACCCCACCGGGTATGTTGTAGGCGTGGGTGAGCCTCGCCCCGCTGAGATCTTCGGCGAGCTGGACCCAGAGCTCCCTCAGCCCGAAGCTCCACATGTACATGGTGGAGTGGTTCAGCATTATGCTCCCTATCCCGAATCCGTAGAGGTGGGAGGCGATCCTGTCTATCTCGCAGAGCAGGGTCCTGAGGTACTTCGCCCTGGGAGGGGCTTCCACGCCCAGCAACTTCTCGAGCGCCCTTATGTAGCCCAGGGTTATGTTGCACGAATCCAGGATCGCGGCCCTCTCGAAGAGCATCTGCGCCTTTATGTACTCCACGTTCTCCGCGAGCTTCTCCATGCTCCTGTGGACGTACCCTATGTCGGGCTCGGCGTCGAGTATCAGGTCTCCATCCAACCTCACGATTATCCTCATGTGCCCGGATGCCGGGTGCTGGGGCCCTATGTTCACCTCGAAGAGCCTCTCCCTATCGCTCTCGCTCAGCCTCCTGTAGGTGAAGTACTTCGAGAGGACCTCCTTACCTCGTGAGATCAACTATGTATCCCTCCTGCTTCACCTTGAACTCCTTCCTAAGGGGAGGCATGTCGCTCCACCAAGGGGGGAGCAAGAGGTGCTCCAGCTCCGGATGGCCCTCGAACTCTATCCCCAAGAGCTCCCAGGTCTCCCTCTCCATGTATATGGCGTTGGGCCACACGTCCATCAGGCTCTCAACCTTCGGCGAGCTTCTATCGAGCTTGGTCTTCAGGGCTATCAGCTTG
>JAPDJB010000160.1 GCA_029259285.1 Candidatus Bathyarchaeota archaeon
ATCGAGGTCGAGTCTCCGAGGGATTACCCCAGCAAGATAAAGGTCGGCAGGGACGGGCTCGTGGTAAAGTGGAAGTTCCTTTCGGGCCTGCTCCTCCCCCAAGTCCCGAAGGAGTTCGGATGGGATGAAGTGGAGTTCCTTTCTCAGACCTGCATGAAGGCGGGGGCGCCCCCGGACTGCTGGCTCACCGAGGATGCCGTCTTGTACAGGTTTCAGGCGGAGATATTCGAGGAGGAGTCCCCTAGGGGAAGAGTGAGAAGGGTAGAGCCTTGAAGAGGCTCTACATATCGACGTTCGGCATAGGCCTAGGCCACGCGAGTAGGATGGTCAGCCTGGCGAAGAGGCTCGAAGGCAGGGTCGAGCTCGCCTTCTCGAGCTACAACGAGCCCGCCGAGTACATAAGGCGCTCCGGGTTCAGATGCTACCCGATAGAGGAGGTCGACATAACCTGGGGGGACTTGGGCCAGTTCTCCCTCAACGACATGCTCCTGTCCCTTCCGGAGAACTCCTTCAAGTTCTTCGCCCAGATAGGGAGGGAGATGAGGGTCATAGCCGGCTACGGGCCCGACCTGGTCCTATCGGATTCGAAGTTCTCCGCGATCTTGGCGGCGGACTCGCTGGGGATTGAGAGCATACTGATCCTGAACCAGCTTAGGCTGCTCCTGAGCAAGAGGAGCGCCGAGAGGCCCAGGTGGTTCGACAAGGTGGTCGGCGAGGTGATGGGGGTCGGCTGGTCCCTCGCGAAGCTCATCCTGATACCCGATCTCCCCCCTCCCTACACCATATCGGAGGGGAACAGCTGCGGCGTGAGCGTCGTCGGCAGGAAGCTGAGGTACGTCGGGTTCATGATAGAGAGGCCGAAGCCCGATCGAGAAGAGGTTGAGAAGCTGAGGAGGATGTTCGGCCAGAGGCCCATCATCTTCGCCCATATAAGCGGCCCGGAGGAGACGAAGAGGCCCTTCATCCGCTCCCTGATCAGGGAATTCGAGAAGATCGGCGGGTACACCTTCGTCGTATCGGAGGGCAGGCCCCTGGGCTCCACCCAGCCCAG
>JAPDJB010000027.1 GCA_029259285.1 Candidatus Bathyarchaeota archaeon
GTCCTTCACCTTAAAACCCTTCTGTAGGGAGAGGGTGCTCGCCCTCTTTATTACGGGTCCGTCTGCGAGGGGATCCGAGATGGTATACCGAGCTCAAGAATATCGCATCCCGCCGAGATGAGAGCCCCCCCGGCTTCAAGGCTCCTCTCCTTATCCGGGTAGCCCAAAGTTATATAACCTATTATCGCCTTTCTCCTTCTGAGAAGCTCCTCTATCAAATTCCGAGAGCCCCCCTTATTATCTCCATATCCTTGTCCCCCCTCCCCGAGAGGTTGACCATCACAAGGCTTCCCTCGGGAAGTTCCTCAAGATAGGCTATGGCGTGAGCAGGCTCAAGGGCTGGTATTATGCCCTCCGTCTCCGAGAGGAGCCTCACCCCCCTCAGGGCTCCCTCGTCATCCACGGCTACATACTTCGCCCTCCCTATTTTCATATAGTAGCTGTGCTCGGGACCCACGCCGGGGTAGTCAAGACCGGGGGCTATGCTTTTCGTCTCCAGTATCTGACCGTCCTCATCCTGGAGGATGAAGCTGTATGTTCCGTGAAGAACCCCCTCCTTTCCCTTGGTCAGGGATGCTGCTCCCTCCGCCTCAACGCCTATGAACATTACCTCCCTATCCTCAAAGAAGGGGTGGAAGATCCCTATGGCGTTGCTCCCTCCCCCAACGCATGCGACGATGTAATCGGGGAGCCTTCCGAAGTCCTCAAGAACCTGGGCTTTCGCCTCCCTCCCTATGACGGATTGAAATTCCCTCACGATCACCGGATAGGGATGGGGACCTACGGAGGAGCCCAGAAGGTAATGGGTTGTCCTAACATTTGTGACCCAGTCCCTTATGGCTTCGCTCACCGCCTCCTTCAGGGTAGCCCTCCCCCATGAGACGGGTCTCACCTCGGCGCCGAGGAGTTTCATCCTCGCAACATTCAGGGCTTGCCTTCTCATATCCTCCTCTCCCATGTATATGACGCATTCAAGGTCAAAGAGGGCGCAGACCGTCGCGACGGCGACTCCGTGCTGACCCGCCCCCGTCTCCGCAACTACC
>JAPDJB010000085.1 GCA_029259285.1 Candidatus Bathyarchaeota archaeon
TAACTGCATATACTGCTATGCGAGGAACGCCATATACTCGGATCTCTCTCAGGATATGATCATTTACAGCAACATACCGGAGCTTGTTGAAACCGACCTCCGAAGGCTTAAGCTGTGCCCTCCCGTATCCATCTCAAATATATCCGACCCTTGTCAGGATATTCCGGAGCTAAAAGGGGAGATGAAAAGGCTCATAAAGGTTCTCCTAAAATACGGGGTTCCCTTCCTCATAACCACGAAGGGGGATCCCTCCTTCCTCCTTGATATAGAGGGTTTTATTTCCTTTGAGCCCAAACTCCTCTTCATAACGATAGAGGGGAACAGGGATGTTCTTCCCCTCCTTTCCCCCCTCGCCCCCCCTTTTGATAGGAGGCTTGAGGTTGTCGGGAAATTCTCATCCCTCGGGATGAGGGTTATAGTTCGCCTTGATCCCCTCCTCCCTCATCTCTGGAGAGCCCTTTACGGGGAGGGGTGGCTCCTTGAAGTTGAAAAGCTCATGGACGCCTTCAGGGAGAAGGGGGCATGCCACATCGTTGCGAGCACGGGAAGACTCTCAAAGAGAAGACTTGCGGAGAAGAGCATATTTGAGAAGGTGAAATCCGTAATCGGGAGGGTATCTCGGAGGGAAGCGGAAAACCTTGAAAGGGACTATAAATTCGGAAGAGTATCGGGCGTTCCCGGATACTTTCTGAGATACGATGAGAGGAGGAGAATACACTTCACCCTCAGGGAGATGGCTGAGGGGAAAGGCATGACCTACAGCGTCTGTCAGGAACTCGGGAGGGAAGCCGATTCGGAGGGGATAGAGACATGCGGGGGTTTCCCCCTTCCCTTCTCAAGGAAAACCCCCGACGGAAGATTTGAAAAGATAGAGGGCTGTAATTCCCTATGCCACATATCCTGCCGGGGAAAAACTCCCCCCTGCGGGAACCCCCTCCTCGTATCCCCGGAACCATTAAGGAAAGGGCTTCTCACATCATACAATATCCGCCGTTCACGCTTAGCGTCTGACCGGTTATAAA